>NZ_JAHVCI010000028.1:0-53201 GCF_019265565.1 Cellulomonas sp. PS-H5 | reverse complement strand
GGCGAGGGCGAGTCGGCCCCGGCCGCTCCCGCGGAGGCCTGAGCCTCCCGACGCACGACGACGAGGGCGCCCCGGCCACCCGGCAGGGGCGCCCTCGCACGTCCCGGGCGAGGTCGAGGGTTTCCGGGCGAGGTCGAGGGTTTCCGGGCGAGGTCGAGGGGTTCTCCGGGGGTCTGAGCAGCAAACACTCGACCTCGGCGCGCGCAGCGCGGCGCGTACGCAGCGCGGCGCGTACGCAGCGCGGCGGCGTCAGGCCGCGGCGTCCGCCGTCGGCGGGGCCGGGGTGGTCGCCAGGGCCCAGCGGATCAGCCGGGTGATGGCGTGCCCGCCCGCCGGCGCCAGCGTCGCGTCCAGCCACGGCACGTCCGGCAGCCCCAGCGGGGCCCGCGCCGCCCGCGGCAGGCCGGCGATCGCCGCCGCCGCGAGCACCCCGTACGGCAGCCGGACCGGCACGGGCAGGGGCGGGTCGGCGAGCAGGAACTCCGCGGCCTCCCGCGCCGCCGGCGTCCCGCGGAGCTCCGGCAGGTACGAGTCGAGCGCCGCGTGCAGCCCCGCGGCCGTCTCGGGCAGGTCCTCGGCGCCGAGCGCCCGCCCCACCCGCGCCGACTGCGCCACGTAGGCGTCGCAGCCCGCGGCGTCGAGCGGCCGCGCCCCGTACCGCTGGTGCGCGGTGAGGAACGCGTGCGCCTCCGTGATGTGCACCCAGCGCAGCAGGTGCGGGTCCGCGGCGGCGTACGGCTCGCCGTCCTCGGTGACGCCGGTGATCCGGTCGTGGATCGCCCGCACGGTCGCGACCGCCTGCGCCGCGTGCTCCGCGGTGCCGAACGTCGTGACCGCGAGGAACGTGCTGGTGCGCTGCAGCCGGCCCCAGGGGTCGCCGCGGTACCCGGAGTGCGCCGCGACGGCGGCCATCGCCAGCGGGTGCCAGGACTGCAGCAGCAGCGCGGTCAGCCCGCCGACGAACATCGACGCGTCGCCGTGCACCCGCCGGATCGCGTCGTCCGGGCCGAACCAGCGCGGCCCCGGGGTCAGGTGGATGCGGTCGCGCACCTGCGGGCCGCGCGGGCCGGCGACTCTGGCGAACAGCTCGTCGCCGAGCCGCCCGCGGAGGGAGGGAGTGCTCACGCGCCGATCCTCGCCCCGCGAGCCCCGCACGGCGACCCCGGCGCCGCACCGCCCGCGTCCGCGCCGCACCGAGCGAGCAACCGACGCGTCGAGGGAGTAGTCGGCGCGTACTCGTTCGACGTGTCGGTTACCCGCTCGACGGCCCGGCAGCACGGCGCCGGGCAGCGCGACAGCCCGGCAGCGCGACAGTGCGGCCGCGCGCTACGCCGCCTTGACGAACGCCGTCACCGCGTCCGCCACCAGCTGGACCGCGATCGCGGCCAGCAGCAGGCCCGCGATCCGCGTCACCAGCGTCGTGCCCGAGTCGCCCAGCAGCCGGTGGATGAACCCCGCGAACCGCATGGCCAGCCAGAGGCACACGTGCACCAGCACGATGCCGACCGCGATCGCCACCCAGTCGGCGAGGGTCCCGTCGCTCTGCTGCACGAACACCATCACCGCGACGATCGCGCCCGGCCCCGCGAGCAGCGGCGTCCCGAGCGGCACCAGCGCCACGTTGACCTTCGAGTTCCCGGACGGCTGCGGCTCCTCGGACTTGCCGGTCAGCAGCTCCATCGCGACGAGGAGCAGCAGCAGGCCGCCGGACGCCTGGAGCGCCGGGAGCGAGATGTGCATGTACGACAGCAGGCTCTGCCCGAACACCGCGAACGCGAGCACGACGCCGAAGGCCACGAAGATCGCCTGCCGGGCTGCCCGGTTCCGCTGCTGCCGGGTCATCGCGCCGGTCAGGCCGAGGAAGATCGGCACCGTCCCGGGCGGGTCCATGATGACGAACAGGGTGATGAAGACCTCGGACAGCAGCCGCCAGTCGAGCACCGCGCTCATCCGCGCACCACCGCCGTGCGGCCCCGGCGCTCGATCTCCGCGAGCACCTCCGGTGCCGTCGTGTTCTCGCCGAGCACGTTGTCCTTCCCCGTCCCGTGGTAGTCGCTCGACCCCGTGACCAGCAGGCCCAGCCGGTCGGCGAGCGCCGTCAGCCGCGCGCGCTGCTCGGGGGTGTGGTCCCGGTGGTGCACCTCGAGCCCCGCAAGGCCCGCCTCCGCCAGCTCCTCGATGTCCGAGTCCGGCACCACCCGGCCGCGGCCGTCGGCGCCGGGGTGCGCGAACACCGGCACCCCGCCGGACGCCAGGACCGCCTCGACGGCCTCGACCGCCTCCGGCGCGTAGTAGGGCACGTAGTACCGGCCGCGCGCGGACAGCAGGTCCGCGAACGCGGCCGTCCGGTCCGGCACGACACCCAGCGCGACCAGCGCGTCCGCGATGTGCGGCCGGCCGACGACCGTGCCGGGCGACTGCTGCGCGAGCACGTCGTCCCAGGTGATCGGCAGGTCCTCCGACAGCCGCTCGACGATCGCCCGGCCGCGGTGCAGCCGCGCGTCCCGGGTCTGCGCGACCACGTCCGCGAGCGCCGGGTGCGCCGGGTCCTGCAGGTACGACAGCAGGTGCACGCTGACGCCGCGCGACAGGGCGGACACCTCGGTGCCGGGGACGAGGGCGACACCGAGCCGGCGGGCGGCGTCGGACGCCTCGGCCCAGCCGGCCGTCGTGTCGTGGTCGGTCAGCGCGACGACGTCGAGTCCGGCCGCGGCGGCCGAGGCGACCAGCTCCCCCGGGGTCTCGGTGCCGTCGGAGACCGACGAGTGGGTGTGGAGGTCGATGCGCACCGCGCAAGGCTACTCACCGGTACCGGCGGCCTGCGCCGTCCGCCCCCTGGTCCCGCCCGCGGTGCCAGACTGGGCGCATGGCCACCGACCCCACGCCCGAGACCCCCGCGCCCGCCCTGTCCGAGCCCGCCGAGGGCGAGCAGACCCTCGCCGACCGCGGCTCGAACCGCAGCCAGCGCCCCCAGTCGGCCGCGTTCCTCGACTGGGTGACCTCCGGCTGGGCCGAGCGCCCGGCGAGCACCGCGGTCGCGGGCCCGGCGGCCCCGTTCACCGCCGCACGCCGCGCGCGCCTGGCCGCCGCCTTCCCGGGCGAGCGCCTCGTGGTCCCGGCCGGCTCCTACAAGGTGCGGTCGAACGACACCGACTACCGGTTCCGCCCGCACTCCGCGTTCGCCCACCTCACCGGGCTGGGCGCCGAGCAGGAGCCCGACGCGGTCCTGGTGCTGCACCCTGCCGCGGACGGCGAGGGCGACGAGCTGCCCGGCGGCGGCCGGTCGACGCACCGCGCCGTGCTGTACATGCGCCCGCTCGCGGGCCGGGACACCGAGGAGTTCTTCTCCGACGCGCGGTACGGCGAGTTCTGGGTCGGCCCGCGCCCGACGCTCGAGGACATGGCGACGGTCACCGGCATCGCGACCGCGCACAGCGACGACCTGCGCGACGCCCTGGCCAAGGACGCGGGCGCCGACGGCGTCCGGGTGCTGCTGGTCCCGGGCGTGGACGAGGCCGTCGAGGCCGTCGTCGAGGAGATCCGCGCGACGGAGGACGCCGGGGAGCGCGACGCCGCGCTGGTCGAGGCGCTGTCGGAGCTGCGGCTGGTCAAGGACGAGCACGAGGTCGCCGAGCTGCGCAGCGCCGTCGCCGCGACCGCCGAGGGCTTCGCGGAGGTCGTCCGCCGGCTGCCCGAGGCCGTGGCGCACCGCCGCGGCGAGCGCGTCATCGAGGGGACGTTCCTGTCCCAGGCGCGCGTCGAGGGCAACTACGTCGGCTACGAGACGATCGCCGCCGCCGGCCCGCACGCCACCACCCTGCACTGGACGGACAACGACGGGCAGGTCCGCGAGGGCGAGCTCGTGCTGATCGACGCGGGCGTCGAGGTCGACTCGCTCTACACCGCGGACGTGACGCGCACCCTGCCGGTCGACGGCACGTTCACCGACGCGCAGCGCCGGGTCTACCAGGCGGTGCTCGACGCCGCGGACGCCGCGTTCGCGGTCGCCGTGCCGGGCAACCGGTTCCGGGACGTGCACGCCGCCGCGATGGACGTGATCGCCGACCGGCTGGGCGCGTGGGGCATGCTGCCCGTCTCCGTGGAGGAGTCGCTGAGCCCCGAGGGCCAGCAGCACCGGCGCTGGATGGTGCACGGCACGAGCCACCACCTCGGGCTGGACGTGCACGACTGCGCGCAGGCCCGCCGGGAGATGTACCTGGACGCGGTGATCGAGCCGGGCATGGTGTTCACGATCGAGCCGGGCCTGTACTTCCAGGTCGACGACCTCCGGGTCCCGGAGGAGCTGCGCGGCATCGGCGTGCGGATCGAGGACGACGTGCTCGTGACGGCCGACGGCAACGAGAACCTGTCGGCCGCGCTCCCCCGCACCCCGGAGGACGTCGAGGCGTGGATGGCGGGGCTGCTCCCCCGCTGACGCCACGGTCCCGGCAGCACGACGGCCCGGTCCCCCTCCGCGCGAGGGGGACCGGGCCGTCGGTCGTCAGTCCTGCTTCTCGGCACCCGGCTGGGCATCGGGGGCGCCCGACGGCGGAGCGGCCGGCGGCTGGGGCGCGAGCTGCCCGTAGCGCGGCTCGGCCGGGGGCTGCGGCGCGAGCTGGCCGTACCGCGGCTGCGCCGGCGGCTGGCCGGGGGCGACCGGCGGCTGGCCCGGCGCGGGCTGCCCCGGCGCTGCCTGCGGGTACGCGGCGGTCGGGTCGGAGGGTCGCGCGCCCATCGGGTGCGCCGGCGGCACGGGAGTCGCCGCGCCCACCCGCACGCCGCCGACCTCGCGCAGCATCTGCCGCGCCTCGTGCGCGCGCTCGGCCCGGCACAGCACCGCGTACTGGGCGGCGACGATCTGGCTCTGGGACGTGAAGTCCCGCTTCCCGCGGCTGGTCGCGTAGACGAGCACCGCGAGCAGCAGGCCCGCCGCGCCGCCGAACAGCACGGCCGCGAACAGGATCCCGGAGGAGCCGCCGGACAGCAGGAACAGCAGGCCGATGAACACGCCGAACCACGCGCCCGACCCGAACCCGCCCATGGCGACGCGGGCGTAGGTCAGGCGGCCGGTGACCCGCTCGACCATGCGCAGGTCGGTGCCGACGATCGTCACCATCTGGACCGGGAACTGGTGGTCCGAGAGGTGGTCGACGGCCTTCTGCGCCTCGAGGTACGTGCCGTAGGACGCGACCGTCTCGCCCTGGGGCAGGGTGGGCGTCTGGGGGATGCGGGCACCGCCGGTGAACGACATGCGTCCATCCTCGCCCCCCGGGGGGTCGCGGCGCCAGGCGGCACGGCCGATACGCAGGGGTTTCATGGTCCGCGTCCAGGCTCCGGCCAGGGTCGCCCGGGCTCCGGGACCACCCGCGTCGCGGCGCGCCGCACGGCCGGGCGCCGTCTACGCTGACCACCGTGAGCGGCACCGGGACCCGAGTCTTCGTCGCGCGCCTCGCCGGCACCAACGTCTTCGACCCCATCGGCGACCAGGTCGGGCGGGTCCGCGACGTCGTCGTGCTGCTCCGCCCCAAGGGCGCCCCGCGCGCGGTCGGGCTGGTCGTCGAGGTCCCGGGCAAGCGCCGCGTGTTCGTGCCGCTGACCCGGGTGACCGCGATCGACGCCGGCCAGGTCATCTCGACCGGCCTGGTGAACATGCGCCGGTTCGAGCAGCGCCCGTTCGAGACCCTGGTGGTCGGCGAGCTGTTCGACCGCACGGTGCAGCTCGCCGACGGCTCCGGCTCGGCGACGGTCGAGGACGTCGCGATCGAGCGCCAGCGCAACGGCGACTGGCTGGTCGCCAAGGTGTTCGTCCGCAAGCACACGGGGCGCGGCGGGCTGCTGCGCCGCCGCGGGGTGCCCGAGCTGCTCGACATCGAGGAGATCGCCGGGCTCGCCCGCACGGCCGCCGACGCGCAGGGCGCCGCGCTGCTGCTCGCGCAGTACGACGAGCTGAAGCCCGCCGACCTCGCCGACGTGCTGCACGACATGGGCTCGACCCGGCGGATGGAGGTGGCGGCGGCGCTGGACGACGAGCGCCTCGCCGACGTGCTCGAGGAGCTGCCCGAGGACGACCAGGTCGCGATCCTGTCCCACCTCGAGCGCACCCGCGCCGCCGACGTGCTCGAGGCGATGCAGCCCGACGACGCCGCCGACCTGCTCGGCGAGCTCCCCGACGACCAGCAGGCCGAGCTGCTGGCCCTCATGGAGCCCGAGGAGGCGCGGGACGTCCGCCGGCTGCTCGCGTACGAGGACAACACCGCGGGCGGCCTGATGACGACCGAGCCGGTCGTCCTGGGCCCCGAGACGCCGATCGCCGCCGCGCTCGCCCACGTGCGCCGCAAGGACCTCACCCCCGCCCTGGCGTCGATGGTGTTCGTCGTCCGCCCGCCGCTGGAGACGCCCACCGGGCGGTTCATCGGCGTCGTGCACCTGCAGCGCCTGCTGCGCGAGCCGCCGCACGAGGCGATCGGCGCCCTGGTCGACACCGACATCGACCCCGTGCCCGCCGACGCGCCGCTGCTCGCGGTCACCCGCCGGCTGGCGACCTACGACCTGCTCGCGATCCCCGTCGTCGACGACGACCGCCGGCTGCTCGGCGCCGTCAGCGTCGACGACGTGCTCGACCACCTGCTGCCCGAGGACTGGCGCGAGACCGACGAGGAGGTGCAGCCCGTCCCGACGGGCGAGGTGCCCGCCGTCGGCGCCCGCGGCTCCCGCCCCGCGGCACGCCCGACCCCGAGGGGAGGCCGCCGTGGCTGACCGTCTCGACACCCCGAAGACCGCGCGCCGCAGCCTGCTGCCCAAGCTCGAGGACGACGCGTTCGGCAAGGTCTCCGAGGGCATCGCCCGCTTCATGGGCACGCCGAAGTTCCTGCTCTGGCTCAGCCTGTTCTGCGCCGCCTGGCTGGTCTGGAACTCCTGGGGCCCGGAGCACCTGCGGTTCGACAAGGCCGCCAACGGGTTCACCGCCCTCACGCTCATGCTGTCGCTGCAGGCGTCGTACTCCGCGCCGCTGATCCTGCTCGCGCAGAACCGGCAGACCGACCGCGACCGGGTGCAGGCCGAGCAGGACCGGCAGCGCGCCGAGCGGAACCTGGCGGACACCGAGTTCCTCGCCCGGGAGATGGCGGCCCTGCGCATCGCCCTGTCCGAGGTCGCCACGCGCGACTTCGTCCGGTCCGAGCTGCGGAACCTGCTGGAGGAGCTGGTCGAGGAGCGCGAGGCGGCCGCCGAGCGCGAGACCGGCGACGACCCCGCCGGTCCCCGCGAGCGCGAGCGGGACCGCGCGACGCCCTAGTCGCCAGGTCCCGGCGGGTCGACCCGCGGGCGCACCTACGATGGACGGCATGTCGCCCGCGCTGGACACCCGTGACCCCGAGGCCGTCGCCGCCGCCGTGCGGGAGGCCCTCACCCGGGTGCTCGACCCGGAGATCCGGCGGCCGATCACCGACCTCGGCATGGTCCGGTCGGTCGACGTCGACACCACCCCGGCGGCGGGCGCGGTCGTCACCGTCGGCATCGACCTGACGACCGCCGGGTGCCCGCTGCGGGACACGATCACGAAGGACGTCACCGCGGCCGTGCGGACCGTCGAGGGCGTCGCGGACGTCCGGATGGCGCTCGGGGTGATGAGCCCCGAGCAGCGCGCGGCCCTCACCGAGCGGCTGCGGGGCGGCGCGGAGCCCGTGATCCCGTTCAGCAAGCCGACCTCGCTGACCAAGGTGTTCGCCGTCGCGTCCGGCAAGGGCGGCGTCGGCAAGTCGTCGGTCACCGCCAACCTCGCCGTCGCGATGGCGCAGCAGGGGCTGCGGGTCGGCGTCGTCGACGCGGACATCTACGGCTTCTCGATCCCGCGGATGCTCGGCGTGACCCAGCCGCCGACCCGGGTCGACGAGATGCTGCTCCCGCCGATCGCGCACGAGGTCAAGGTCATCTCGATCGGCATGTTCGTCCCGCCGGGCCAGCCGGTGGTGTGGCGCGGGCCGATGCTGCACCGCGCGCTCCAGCAGTTCCTCGCGGACGTGTTCTGGGGCGACCTCGACGTGCTGCTGCTCGACCTGCCGCCCGGGACCGGCGACATCGCGATCTCGGTCGCGCAGCTGCTGCCGGGCTCGGAGCTCGTGGTCGTGACGACCCCGCAGCTCGCGGCGGCGGAGGTCGCCGAGCGCGCCGGCTCCATCGCCACCCAGACCCGGCAGGGCGTCGTCGGCGTCGTCGAGAACATGGCGTGGCTGGAGCAGCCGGACGGCTCCCGGCTCGAGCTGTTCGGGTCCGGCGGCGGCGCGCGGGTGGCCGAGGGGCTGTCCCGGTCGACCGGCACGACCGTCCCGGTCCTCGGCCAGGTGCCGCTCGACATCCGGCTGCGCGAGGCGGGCGACGGCGGCACGCCGGTCGTGCTGACCGACCCGGACGCCCCCGCCGCCGTCGCACTGCGCGGGGTGGCGACGACGCTCACGGCGCGGTCGCGGGGCCTCGCGGGGAAGTCGCTGGGCCTCACGCCCGTCGGCCGCTGACTGCACCGGGCGCTCCCCGGGCGTCCCGTCCGCGACCGGGGTCCGTCCCCGGTCGCGGCCGCGCGCACGCCCCCGGTCGGACGGCCGTGGCCGCGCGCCCCGGCGCCGTCCCCCCGCGGACGGACCCCGCTCGTCCGCGCGGGCGACCCGCGGCCGGCGCGGCGGGGCGGCCCGCGTCGCCCGTCCGGCCGACCCCGGTCCCGGCGATCTCAGGGGCGGTCCCGGGTCGTCCCCCGATGTGCCGCACCCCCGCTCCCCGGCAGTGTTCTCGGCATCGCAACCGACCGGAGGAGAGATGACGATGAACGGGATCTACGGCTTCATGTGGCGGCACGGCCTGGTCCGGCCGCGGGAGGGCCGGGTGCTCGGCGGGGTGTGCGCCGGGCTCGCCCGCCGGGTGGGCATCGGCGACTGGCCGATGCGCTGGCTCGCGCTGATCGTGCTGGTGGTGCTGCCGGGCACCCCGGTGCTCCTGTACCCGCTGCTCTGGGTCCTCCTGCCGCACCAGTCGTGGCTCGAGCGGTGGCACGGTCCCGAGGCGTACTCCCGGGCGTTCCCGCTCGCGCCGGCCGCGGCCGCCTGAGCCGGCGGCGCACCGCGGGCGTCCCTCCGGCCCGCGGTGCGCCGCCACCCCGGTCCGCGCACGTCGGCATGTTGGTTCGTGTGCGGTCCTGGTGGATACTGTCGCGGTGCTCGCCAGCCAGCGTCAGGACCGCATCCTCGCGGAGGTGCGCGCCCGCGGGGCCGTCCGGGTCGCCGACCTGGTCGAGCAGCTCGACGTCTCCGAGATGACCGTCCGCCGGGACATCACCGAGCTCGACCGCGCCGGCCTGGTGCGCCGGGTGCACGGCGGTGCCGTGGCGGCGGACGGCGGGGCCGGCCGACCGACCGACGAGCCCGGCTTCGCCGAGAAGAGCACCTGGGCCACCGCCGAGAAGCGGGACATCGCCGCGCTCGCCGCCCGCACCATCGAGCCCGGCCAGGCCGTCGCGCTGTCGGCCGGGTCGACCGTGCACCTGCTCGCGCAGCAGATCGCCGCCGACCCCGCGCTGCGGCCGCTGACGGTGGTCACCAACTCGCTGCCGGTCGCCCGGACGCTGCACGAGGCGGCGGGCGCGGCGGGCGGCGCGCTCGACGTGATCCTCACCGGCGGCAGCCGCACCCCGTCCGACGCCCTCGTCGGCCCCGTCGCCGACACCGCGCTCGCGACGCTGCGGGTCGACCGGCTGTTCCTCGGCGTGCACGGGCTCGACGAGTCGGGTCTGATGACCCCGAACCTCGCCGAGGCCGCCACCGACCGCGCGCTGCTGCGGTGCGCGGCCGCGGTGACGGTGCTCGCGGACCACACGAAGTGGGGCGTGGTCGGGCTCGCCCGGATCGCGTCCCTGGAGGAGGTGGACGTCGTCGTCACCGACGCAGGCCTCCCCGAACCCGCCCGGGCGGTGCTGGCCGACTCCGGCTGCGCGCTGCTCACCCCGACCGACCACCAGCCCGAGGAGCGATGACGCGCATGGAGCAGCAGCACGAGGACACCCCGGTGTGGGTCGGGGCCTGGGAGCCCGCCGCGGGGGCCGAGCGCGTCCGCGCGCTGTTCGCCGACCGGTTCGGCGCCGAGCCCGACGGCACCTGGTCCGCGCCGGGCCGGGTGAACCTCATCGGCGAGCACACGGACTACAACGGCGGCCTCTGCCTGCCGTTCGCGCTCCCCCACCGCACCTACGTCGCCGTGCGCCGCACCGACGGCGACACCGTGCGCCTGGTGTCGGCGCAGGAGAGCACCGGCGTCCGCGAGGTCGCGCTGCCCGAGGTCGCGCCCGGCGCGGTGAGCGGCTGGCCCGCCTACGTCGTCGGCGTCGCCTGGGCCCTGCGCGAGGCCGGCCACGAGGTCGGCGGCTTCGAGATCGCGGTCGACTCGTGCGTCCCGTACGGCGCGGGCCTGTCCTCGTCCGCGGCGCTCGAGTGCGCGGCGGCCGTCGCCCTCGACGCCCTGTACGGCCTCGGGCTCGCGGGCACCGCCGACGCGCCGGACGACGCCGGGCGCGCCGCGCTGGCCGACGCCTGCATCCGCGCGGAGAACGAGATCGCCGGCGCGAGCACGGGCGGCATGGACCAGGCGGTGTCGCTGCGCGCACGCGCCGGCCACGCCCTGCTGCTCGACTGCCGCGACGGGTCGACCCGGCACGTGCCGTTCGACCTGTCCGCGCACGACCTCGCGCTGCTCGTCATCGACACCAAGGCGGAGCACGCGCTCGTCGACGGCCAGTACGCCGCTCGCCGCGCCGCGTGCGAGGAGGCCGCGTCCCGCCTCGGGATCGCGACCCTGCGCGAGATCGACCTGGACGGGCTCGGCGACGCGCTGGCCGCGCTGGCGCACGGCACCGGGCCGGTCGGCGAGGGCCGCGACGAGGTCGAGGTGCTGGTGCGCCGGGTCCGGCACGTCGTGACCGAGATCGCGCGCGTGGAGGAGTTCGTCGGGCTGCTCGACGACGACCGCGTCGAGGAGGTCGGGTCGGCGATGGACGCCTCGCACGCCTCGCTGCGCGACGACTACGAGGTGTCCTGCCGCGAGCTCGACGTCGCGGTCGAGTCCGCGCGGGAGGCCGGCGCGCTCGGCGCCCGGATGACCGGCGGCGGGTTCGGCGGCTCGGCGATCGCGCTGGTGCGCGCCGACGCGGTGGACGCCGTGGCGGCCGCCGTCGCGGCGGCGTTCGCGGCCGAGGGCCTGCACGCGCCGGCGTTCCTGGTGGCCACGGCGAGCGCCCCGGCGGCCTGACCCCACGCCGGGCGTTCGCCGAGATCGGTGCTTCTCGCCGAGATCGGTGCTCCGGACCACCGATCTCGGCCCGGAGCACCGATCTCGGCGCCCGACGGCGCGGGCCGCGGGCGCCCGGTTCGTGCTCGTGGGAAGTCGGTGGCCGAAACCCGCCCCGGTAGTCCGCTTCGCGCGGTAGCGTTCGCCGCGAGATAGCGTGCGGCACCCCGGACCGCGCGCGTGGACCGGAGGAGGCGCCGTGGGCGTCACGCGCCGGATCGTGTTCCCCGCGATCCGCATCGTCCTGTGGGCGGTCATCGCCGTCGCCCTCGCGAAGATCGCGTTCGCGGGCGCCGACCGGGTGTCCGCGGCGGAGGACCCGCTGCAGCCGTCCGCCCAGGTCACCGAGCCGCAGGTGCAGGTCACCACCGGCACCGTCACCAACGCCGTGACCGTGTCCGCGTCGGTGGTCGCGGACGCCCCGAAGCCGGTGCGGGCGACGCTCGCCGGCACGGTGCACCGGCTGCTCGCGGAGGACGGGCAGGCGGTCGCCGCCGACACCCCGGTGCTCGAGCTGCGCTCGGAGACCCCGGTCGACCCCACGGTGACGACCGACCCGGAGACCGGGATGCAGACCGTCACCGAGAACAAGCCGAAGGTCACCCGGCAGACGGTGGTCGCGGGCACGGCCGGGACCCTGCGCCTCTCCGTGCTGAAGGACCAGGTCGTGGCCGTGGGCGACTCCGTCGGCAGCGTCACCCCGGGCACCCTGTCCGTCCAGGGCACGCTGACCCCGGACCAGCAGTACCGGCTGGTCGACGCGCCGGGCGAGGCCACCGTCACGCTCAAGGGCGGCCCCGCGCCGTTCACCTGCACCGGGCTGCGGATCGGCGCGGCCGCGCAGGACGAGCCCGCGGACCCGCAGACCCCCGACGCCGGCGCCTCCACCTCCGGGACCGTCTCGTGCGCGGTGCCGGCCGAGGTCACCGCGTTCCCGGGGCTGGGCGCGGACATCGAGATCGTGAACGGCACCGCCGAGGGCGCGCTCGTCGTGCCGGTGACGGCCGTGCAGGGCTCCGTGCAGAACGGCAACGTGTGGGTCGTCGGCGCGGACGGCGCGAGCGAGCAGCGCGCGGTGGTCCTGGGCCTCACCGACGGCAAGCAGGTGCAGATCGCCGAGGGGCTGGCCGAGGGCGACACCGTCCTGGAGTACGCCCCGGTGTCGAGCCTGACCGACGTCGACTGCACCGACCCCGCCACCGCTGACCCGAACGTGTGCGGCGGATGAGCCTCCTGGAGCTGACGGACGTCACCCGGTCCGTGCGGCTGGCCGACGACCGGGTGCTGCACATCCTGCGCGGCGTCACGCTGAGCGTGGACGCCGGCGAGCACGTCGCCGTCGTGGGGCGCTCCGGCACCGGGAAGTCGACGCTGCTCAACCTGCTCGGGCTGCTCGACTCCCCCACCGAGGGCGAGTACCTGCTCGACGGCACCTCGACCCGGCGGCTGTCCGGCCGCCGGCGGGCGCGGCTGCGCGGGGCGTCATTCGGGTTCGTGTTCCAGCAGTTCAACCTGCTGACCGGCCGGACCGTGCTGGAGAACGTCGCCGCGCCGCTGCTGTACGCGCGGGGCCGGCAGTTCTGGTCCCGGAACCGGCTCGCGGCCGAGATGCTCGAGCGCGTCGGGCTGGGCGACCGGCTGGACGACCTGCCCGACAGGCTGTCCGGCGGCGAGCAGCAGCGCGTCGCGATCGCCCGGGCGCTGGTCCGCCGGCCCCGGGTGATCCTCGCCGACGAGCCGACCGGCGCCCTCGACGTCGACACCGGTGGCGCGGTGATGACGCTGCTGGACGACATCGCCCGGGAGTCCGGTGCGGCGCTCGTGACGATCACGCACGACCTCGCCGTCGCCGCGCGGTCCAGCCGGCACTACCGGCTGGCGGACGGCGTGCTGGTGCCGGTGACCCTGGTGGCCCCCGACCGGCCCGGGTCGCTCGCCGAGTGGGTGGGCGACGTCCCGACGCTCGGCGCGACCGCCGACGGGACGCCGGCCGCCGTCGGCGCCAGCCCCGACCGCCCCGCGCTCCCCGGCGGCGCCGCGTGACCGGGCTGGCCGGCGCGCTCGTCGAGGCCTGGGACGAGCTGCGGGTCCACAAGCTGCGGGTGCTGCTGTCGCTGATCGGCGTCGCGGCGGCGGTCACCGCGATCACCGGCGTCACCGCCGCCGTCGACATGCTCGGCCAGGCGATGCGGGAGCAGACCGAGCGGTGGAACGGCCGGGAGACCACGATCAGCGTCTCCGCGTGGTCGATGACCGGCACGGCCGACGGCTCGGCCGCGTCCGCCGCGATGCTCGACGTCGTCGACCGGTACGCCGTCACCTACGCGTCGCGCACCACCTGGGGCCAGGTCGCCGCGGAGCTGCCGGGCGGCGCGCAAGTGCTGAACGGCCAGATGGTCGACCCCGCGTACGGGATCATCCACCGCATCACGCCCGCCGAGGGCCGGTACTTCGTGCCGGGCGACGCGGACCGGCTCTCGCCGACGCTCGTCGTCAACGAGGCGTTCCTCGCCGCGCTCGGCGCGGACGACCTGTCCGGGCACCCGACCGTCGTCCTGCAGGGCCAGCAGCCCGTCACGGCCGAGGTCATCGGGGTGGTGCCGAACCAGTACACCGACGAGCCGCCGACGTACACGGTGCTGTTCGACCAGGCCGACCGCTGGGGCCTGGCGGTCGACCCCTGGGGCCAGGGCTCCCAGCCGCCGACCCTCGAGCTGTGGGTGCCGCCCGCCGACGTGGACGCCCTGCGCGAGCGCGTGACCGCCGACCTGACCGCGGCGCTGCCCGGGTACCAGGTCGACGCGTACACCCCGGAGGGCGACCCCGCCGTGCTGGACGCCGCCTCGCGCTGGGTGGTGCTCGCGGTCAGCGGCTTCGCCCTGCTGCTCGGCGGGCTCGGGCTGCTCAACATCGCGCTGGTCACCGTCCGGCAGCGGATCCGGGAGATCGGCATCCGCCGGTCGTTCGGCGCCACGTCGGGCCGGGTGTTCTTCGGGGTGCTGCTCGAGTCGGTGGTCGCGACGCTGGTCGCGGGCGCGGTCGGCGTGGCGCTGGCCGTCGTCGCGCTCGACCTGCTGCCGGTCGACCGCATGTTCGGGACCGTCCTCCAGGACCGCCCGCCGTTCCCGCTGTCGGCGGCGCTCACCGGGCTCGCCTGCGCCGCGGGGGTCGGCGCGCTGGCGGGGCTGCTGCCCGCCGTCTGGGCGGTGCGGGTCAAGGTGATCGACGCGATCCGGTACTGAGCGGCTACCCGCGCGGGAGCCGGCCGGCGTCCTCGTGCAGGGCGAACAGGATCGAGTACGGACGGCCCTCCGGCGTCGGGCGGCGCGCGGCCAGCTCGCCGAAGAACGCGTCCACCCGGGACATGAGCTCGTCGTGCTCCGCCGGGCTGAGCCGGACCCCGAGCCGGGTCATCCGCACCGACTCGGGGTCCGCCTCGGCGACCTCCTCGAGGAACGTCGAGAGCATGAGCTGCCACATGCCGGGGAAGTCCGGGGCGTCCCACGACTTCCGGGTCGCCCGGTAGGGCACCTCGCGGGAGCCCCGCGCGCCGCGGCGCACCGGGTCGGCCGCGAGGAACCCGCGGTCGACCAGCGTGCGGACGTGGTGCAGCACGGTCGCGGGGTTCTTGCCGAGGCGGTCGGCGAGCTCCCGGTTGGTCAGCGGCTCGTCCAGGCACATCCGCAGGATGCGGAGCCGCAGCGTGGACGCGAGCGCGCGGGCGTCGGCGTCGAGCCCGGCGGTGCCCTCGGGGCTCGCCTCGGGACTCGCCCCGGGGCCGACCTCGGGCTCGGACGCGGGGTCGGGGGCCGGTGCCATGCTCCGATCCTAATCACTGATTGACTTCTCCCAATCAGTCGCGCCACCCTGGTGCCATGTCGACCCCCGCACCCGCCGGCCCGCCGCTCGGCAGCACCGCGCCCGTCGAGCCGGACCCGCCCGGCAGGCGGCGCTCGCTCGCGCGGCACCCGGACTTCCGGCGGTTGTGGGCCGGCGACGCGTTCGGCCAGCTCGGCTTCCAGCTGACGAGCATCGCGCTCCCGGTGCTCGCGGTGCGGGACCTGCACGCCACCGAGTGGCAGATGGGCCTGCTGACCGCCGCCGAGACCGCGGCGTTCCTCGTCATCGGGCTGCCGACCGGCGCCTGGGTGGACCGGATGCGCAAGCGCCGGGTGCTCATCACGGCCGACCTGGTCCGGGCCGCGGCGCTCTCGGTGGTCGTGGTGCTCGCGCTGACCGGGCACGCCTCGATGGCGGTGCTGTACGCCGGGGCGCTGGTCATGAGCGTCGCGACGGTGTTCTTCGACGTCGCGCACCAGTCGTACGTGCCCGGGCTGGTCGGGCTCGCGCACATCGGCGAGGGCAACGCGAAGCTCCAGGCCACCCAGTCGGTGGCGCAGGTCGCGGGGCCGGCGATCGGCGGTGCGCTGCTGCGGGTGGTGCTCGCCCCCGTGCTGCTCGCGGTGAACGTCGCGACCTACCTGGTGTCCGCGCTGGCCCTGTCCCGGATCCGCAAGGTCGAGGAGCTGCCGCCCCGCGAGCACCGCCGGCCGCTCAAGGAGGAGATCGCGGAGGGGTGGCACTTCGTCGTCCGGCAGCCTCTGCTCCGCCGGATCGTGGCCTGCACCGCGATCGGCAACCTGTTCACGGCCGCCGCGGGCGCGGTCACGGTGATCTTCGCGCTCCGCACGCTCGGTCTCGACGAGGCGGCGTACGGCACCGTGCTGTCCGCCTCGGCGGTCGGCGGCCTGCTCGGGGCGGTCGCCTCCGACCGGCTGGTGCGGTGGTTCGGCGAGGGCCGGGTGATCCCGCTGTCCGCGCTGGCGTTCGCGCCGGGCGCCGCGCTGACCCCGCTCGCGGCGGTGCTGCCGTTCCCGCCGCAGGCCACGCTCATCGCGGGCGGGGCGCTGTTCTTCTTCGCGGTCGTCGTCTACAACGTCGCGCAGGTGAGCTTCCGGCAGCGGGTGTGCCCGCCGCCCCTGCTCGGCCGGATGAACGCCTCGGTGCGGTTCATCGTGTGGGGCACGACGCCGATCGGCGGACTGCTCGGCGGCTGGCTCGGGCACACCTTCGGCGCGACCACCACGCTGTGGGTGGGAGCCGCCGGCGCCGTCGTCGCTGCCCTGCCGGTGCTGCTCTCGCCGCTGCTGCGGATGCGCGAGCTGCCGGGCGCACCCACCCCGGAGTGACGCGTTCCCGCACGTCAGCGACACGCCCGGTTTGAGATGCTTCGGGCAACTTGGGCAGAGTGGGGTCCGTGCTCCGCCTGCTGCTCTCCGCCGTCATCGGGTTCTTCGTCGCCTCGGTCGTCCTCCGGGTCGCCGACCTGGACGCCGGGTGGGAGTGGGCGTTCGGCGTCTCCCTCGGCGTGATGGTGCCGCTGATGGTCCTGGTGTCGATCGGGCGCACGTTCGCCGGCGCGCGGTCCGCCCGCCCGCAGGACGTCGAGGCCGCGCTCCGCGAGAACCGCGTCAGCCTGGCCAAGGTGCTCGAGACCCGGGCCACCGGCACCACGATCAACGACCAGCCGCTGTGCGAGATCCGGCTCGTCGTCGCGTCCCGCACCCGCCCCGCGTACACCACCACCACCCGGAGCGTCGTCAACCTGGGGCGGCTGCCCGGGCTCCAGCGCGGCGCGGTCGTCGTGGTGGCGCAGCTCGACGCGGAGCGACCCGACGTCGCGCTGCTCGACCCGGCCCCCGCGGGCTGGCAGGAGATCGCCGACCGCGACACGCACGTCCGCGACCTGCCCGAGGCGCCGGTCTGGGAGGCCGGCCCCGCGCGGGGCCGCGACCGCCGGGGGCTGATCCGGATCCCGGCGGTGCTGCTCCTGGTCCTCGCCCTGGTCGGGTTCGGCGCGCGGGTCTGGCCGGTCCGCGACGAGGCGCTCGCGCTGGTGCAGGGCACGCCGCTCGAGGAGGTGCAGGCCGAGGCCGGCGCGGCGAGCGGCCCGGTCACCGACACCGAGACCGCTGCACCGGTCGACCTGTTCGCGGCGGCGAATACGCGCGGGGCGGTCGACGACCTGGCCGCGGTGGCGGGCGGCACCCAGTTCACCGAGGTCGGGATCTACGGCGACTACATCGTGGCCGAGGGTCTCACCGCGCCGGGCGCGCCGACCACCGACCGGTACACCTGGCGGGACGGGGAGGCGGCCCGGGACGGCGCCGCTACGATCCAGCCCGACCCGGCCACGCTGCCCGACGAGCTGTTCGACGTGACCACCGTCGACTGGTCGCTGGTCGAGCCGCTCGTCGCGCAGGTGCCGGAGCTGACCGGGATCACCGCGCCCGACGGGCCGTCCGTGCTCGTGCGGCGGGCGACCGACCCGGCGGTCACCACCCCGGTCGAGTTCCACCTCTGGCTCGGCGACGAGTACTACGACGCCTACCTGACCGCCGACGCGACCGGGACGGTCGTGTCGATGCACGGCGGGCGGCCGGGCTCGCCGTCGGAGGCGTGGGAGGCGGCGCACGCCGGGTGACCTCGGCGCACGCCGGGTGACGCCGCGCGCGACCGACGCTCGCGGCACGGCGGCGCAGGCGGGCGGCGCCCGACGTCGCCCGCCCCGCCGCGTCGGTCAGACGTCGTAGGTGACGACCACCGGGGCGTGGTCGCTGAACCGCGCGTCGTACGTCGCGGCCCGGTCGATCTCCACCGTCCGGGCGCGGTCCGCGAGCGACGGCGTCGCCAGCTGGTAGTCGATCCGCCAGCCGGAGTCGTTGTCGAACGCCTGCCCGCGCCAGGACCACCACGTGTACGGGCCCGGGCCCTCGCCGCCGTGCTCGCGGCCCAGGTCGCGCCAGCCCTGCTCGTCGAACCAGGTGTCCAGGTACGCCCGCTCCTCGGGGAGGAAGCCGGCGGCCTTGCGGTTGCCGCGCCAGTTCTTGATGTCGACCTCGCGGTGCGCGATGTTGAGGTCGCCCGCGACGACCACGTCCGCGCCCTCGCCCGCGAGCTCGGCGAGCCGCTTGGTCACGACGTCGAGGAACGCGTACTTCTCGTCCATCTTCGGGGTGCCGGCCTGGCCCGAGTGCACGTACGCCGAGACGACGGTGAGCACCCGCGGCTCCGCCCCGTCGGCCGCGGGCAGCTCGAGGTCCGCCTCCACCCAGCGGCCGCTGTCGGCGGGCACGCCCGTCCCGATGCCGATCCGCACCGCGCGCATCGGCAGCCGCGAGGCGATCGCGACCCCCGCGCGCCCCTTGGTCTCGCTGGCCTCGTGCGCCAGGTGCCAGTCCGCAGCGGACAGGTGGTCGCCCAGGATCTCGTCCGAGGCGCGCACCTCCTGCAGCAGCAGGACGTCCGGCCGGCGGGCCTCGACCCAGTCGGCCATGCCCCGCTTGAAGGCGGCCCGGATCCCGTTCACGTTCACGCTCGCTACCGTCAGCACGCGGACCATCCAACCTCATGCCACCGACACGCACGGACCGCCCCGGTGGCCGCCGGGGTCACCCCGCCCCGGCCGCCCGCGCCTCCGCGCGGGCCACCACCGCCGCCACGCCGTCCAGCACGAGGCGGAGGCCCCAGTCGGGCCGGCCCTCGTCGTCCTCGGCCACCGAGTCGGCGTCGAACGCCCCCGCGTCGAGCGCCTGCGCCAGCACGGGGTGCTCCTGCGGGTCCGTCACCGCGCGCAGCAGGGAGGCGTAGTCGACCAGCGCCGGGTGCGCCGCCGGCCCCGGGGCACCGCCGTCGGCCTCCTGCGCCGCGGCCGCGGACGCCCGCTCCGCCTGCGCCTCCGCGGCGACGACCTGCCCCTCGGCGAGCAGGTGCAGCGACAGCCGGCCGACCACCGCCGTCCGCTCCGACCAGCTCAGCGGCGTGCCGTCGAGCGCCCGCAGCCCGCGCTCGAGGAACGCCACCCGCGCCGGACCCGGGAGCGCCGCGGCCGCGGGGGTCTGGACCGCCCAGGGGTGCCGCCGGGCCAGGTCGAGCTGGTCGGCGCACCAACGCTCCAGCGCGGCCCGCCAGGCCGGGACGTCGTCGGGGGCGACGGCGCCGGCAGCGTCGCCCGCGCCGGGCTCGCCCGCGGGCGTCACCGCCTCGGCGAGCGCCGCGTCGAGCATCACGGCCAGCAGGTCGTCCTTGCTCGACACGTACCGGTAGAGCGCCATCGTCGTCACGCCGAGCCGCTCCGCGACCCGCGCCATCGACACCGCGCCCAGCCCGTCCGCGTCGGCCAGCGCGATCGCCGCCTCGGCGATCCCGGCGACCGTCAGCCCCGGGCGGGGGCCGCGGCGCCCGACCGGGGCCGGGCGCCAGAGCACGGCGAGTCCGGGGGGCAGGTCCGGGCCCGCCTCCTCGTCCCCCGGCTCCCGTGCCGCGAGCGCGCGCAGCCGCGCCCGCTCGACCTGCCGGGCGGCGCGCTGCGCGGCGAGCTGCGCGTCGAGCGCGGCCCGCTGCGCCTCGCGCTCGGCCCGGTCGGCCTCGCGCTCGACCTCGCGGACGGCGCGCTCCTGCTCGGCGCGCAGCCGCTCGGCCTCCTTCTCGGCCGCGCGGGCGGCGCGGTCGCGGTCGCGCTGCGCCTTCTCGGCGTCCTTGCGGGCCCGCTCCCGGTCCTTCTCGGCCCGGGCGGCCTCCTTCTGCGCGGCGCGCTCGGCCTTCTCCCGGTCGCGCCGCAGGGCCTCGGCGTGCTTGCGGGCGTCCGGGTCGACCGGATCGGCTCGGTCAAGGTCGGAGGCGGTCGCGTCCGGGTCGGCCGGCCGCTCGTCGTCGGGCTGCATCAGGCTCCTTGACCGTGGGCGGATCAACTGTGTACAACATACACACCCCACCATCCGTGTACGACGTAGACAGAAAGGAGCCGGCGATGGACACCCCGATGATCGAGACCCGGGCGCTGCGCAAGGCGTTCGGGTCGACCACCGTGCTGACCGGCGTCGACCTCGCGGTCCCGCAGGGCCAGGTGCTCGCGCTGCTCGGGCCGAACGGCGCGGGCAAGACCACCACCGTCGAGATCCTCAGCACGCTGCTGCGCCCCGACGGCGGCACCGCGTCCGTCGCCGGGCACGACGTCGTTCGCGAGCCCGACCGCGTGCGCGAGGCGATCAGCCTGACCGGCCAGTACGCCGCGGTCGACGAGCTGCTGACCGGCCGGGAGAACCTCCGCCTCATGGCCCGGCTCGCCCACCTCCCGCGAGCCGCCGGGCGGGCCCGCGGCGACGAGCTCCTCGAGCTGTTCGACCTGGTCGGAGCCGCCGACCGGCTCGTCCGCACCTACTCCGGCGGGATGCGCCGGCGGCTCGACCTCGCCGTGGGGCTGCTCACCCGCCCGGCCGTGCTGTTCCTCGACGAGCCGACCACCGGGCTCGACCCGCGCAGCCGGTCCGACCTGTGGGCCGTCATCCGCGACGTCGTCGCGCAGGGGGCCACCGTGCTGCTGACCACGCAGTACCTCGACGAGGCCGACGCCCTCGCCGACCGCGTGGCCGTGCTCGACCACGGCCGGGTCATCGCGCAGGGCACCGGCGCGGAGCTCAAGCGCGAGGTCGGTGCCGCGCACGTCGAGCTGCAGCTGGCCGACGGGCGGACCGAGCGGGTCCCGACCGACGCCTCCGTGCCGGACGTGCGCCGCATCCTCGCCGACGTCGAGGTCCGCCGGCTGCCCGTCGAGTCCTGGCGGGTCGCCGTGCCCACGCTCGACGACGTGTTCCTCACCCTCACCGGCCGCCCGGCGGACGCCGCCCCGGCCGCCGACGCGCCCGCGCCCGACACCGCGGACCTGCTCACCCGGGAGGCGTCGTGACCGCCACCACCCTCGCGCCCACCCGCACCGCCACCCGCCCGCCGGCCGGCGGGTGGGCGCTCCAGGACACGGCCGCGATGATCGGGCGGAGCCTGCGCCGGTCCCTGCGGACCCCCGACACCCTGATCATGGGCATCGCCCTGCCGGTGATCCTCATGCTGCTGTTCGTCTACGTGTTCGGCGGGGCCATCCAGACCGACCAGGCCGCCTACGTCGACTACGTCGTGCCGGGCATCGTGCTGCTCTGCGCGGGCTACGGCGCCGCCACGACGGCCGTCTCCGTGGCGTCCGACATGACCGGCGGCCTGATGAACCGGTTCCGCACCCTCCCCGTGCGCCCGGTCGCCGCGCTGACCGGCCACGTCGTCGAGTCCGTCGTCCGCAACGCCGTGTCGACGGCGCTCGTCGTCGGCGTCGCCTACCTCACCGGGTTCCGGCCGACCGCCGGACCCGCGGAGTGGCTCGCGACCGCCGGCCTCGTGCTGCTGTACGTGCTCGCCCTGACCTGGACGGCCGTCTGCATCGGCATGGTGTCCTCGGGGCCGGAGGCCGCCAACGGGTTCACCTTCGCGATCATGTTCCTGCCCTACGTGTCGAGCGCGTTCGTCCCGCCCGAGTCCATGCCGCGGGTCCTGGAGTGGATCGCGACGTACCAGCCCGTCACACCGGTGACCGACACCGTGCGCGCGTGGCTGGTCGGCGCGCCGGGCGGGCAGCCGCTCGTGGCGCTGGCGTGGTGCGCGGGGCTGCTCGTGGTCGCACGACTCACGGCGGCCTGGCTGTTCCGGCGGCGCGCGGCGCGCTGACCCGCGTCAGGGACCGCCGGCGCGCCGTGCCGGCGGTCCCCGACGTCACAGCGCGACGCCGAGACGCGCCGCGAGCCGCGCGGTGTCCGCGCGGTGCCGGGAGCCCTCGTCCTGGAACTCCAGGCACCACAGCAGCTGCTGGACCGCGGCGCGGTCGTCGGCGTCGTCGGACGCCCCGGGCATCCCGTCCCAGAGGGCGGCCCTGGCCGCGTCCGCGTCGGCCGGTCCGGCCCACGCGCTGTCCCAGTCGAGCACCGCCGCCAGCCGCCACCCAGGACCGTCCGGCCGCACCAGCACGTTGCCGTGGTGCAGGTCGCCGTGGACGAGCACCGCCCCGCCCGACCCGTCGAACAGCGCCCCGTACCGGTCGAGCGCCTGCTCGGCCGCCCGCGCCCGCCATCCCGCCGGTACCCGCGCACGGGTCCGCCCGCGCAGCGCGTCGAGCTCGGCGGCCCCGGGTGCCCCGAGGTCGCCGAACCCGGCCTGCGCCACCCCGCGCAACCGCGCCAGCACGTCGACGAGCGCGTCCTGGACCGCCCGCCGCCTCGCATCCGCCACGGAGGGATGCACGTCGGACCACCGCGACCCAGAGACATGCTCGGTCACGTGCACCTGGGTACCGCCCACCACCCGCGCCGCCACCGTCCGCGGCACCGGCACCCCCGCACGGCGCGCCGCCTCCTGCGCGCGAGCCGCCCGGAGCAGGTCGGGCGCCGCGCCCGCGGGCGCGGTCTTCACCACCAGCGGCTCACCGGCGGCGCCGGTGACCGCGCGCACCTCCGCGCCGCCGTCCCCCGCGAGCACGGCGGTCACCCGCGCGCGGCCTCCGAGCACCGCTGTCAGCACCGCGTCCACGGATCACCTCCCGGTCTGCCCCTCATCGTGGCAGCCACCCGACCGCGACCGGGAGCCCGCGCCGCGGCGTCGTCCGCGCGGACGCGAGCCGGGGGCCACGCCGTCGTCCCCAGGCTCGCGCCGGAGGGGGTGACCGCGAGCGTCCGCGGTGGTGGGATGGGGCGCATGACCCTCCCTCCCCCGGCGGGCGCCGCACCCGCCACCGGCCCCGGAGCCGCTCCCGACGCCGAGCCCGGCGGCGCCGTCCCGCCCGGCCGCGCGCTGGCCGTCGAGTCCGCCGGCGTCGACGTGATCGCCGACCGCGACCGCAAGGGCACCCCCCGCCAGCTGTTCTGGCCGTGGTTCGCCGCCAACGTGTCCGTGCTCGGCCTGTCCTACGGCGCGTGGGTCCTCGACTTCGGCGTGTCGTTCACCCAGGCCGTCGTCGCGAGCGTCGTCGGCATCGTGTTCTCGTTCCTGCTGTGCGGGATCGTCGCGCTGGCCGGCAAGCGCGGGTCCGCCCCGACGATGGTGCTGTCCCGCGCCGCGCTCGGCGTGCAGGGCAACCGGGTCGCCGCGGTGCTGTCCTGGCTGCTCACCGTCGGCTGGGAGACGATCCTCACCGCGCTGGCCACCCTCGCCACGGCCACCGTCGTGGAGGCGCTCGGCTGGGGCGGCGGCACCGGCGTGCAGGTCGTGGCCCTCGTGGTGGTCGCGGCGCTCATCATCGCGGGCGGCGTGTTCGGCTTCGACCTGATCATGCGCATGCAGACCGTCATCACCGTGGTCACCGCCGTGCTGACCGTCGGCTACGTGCTGCTCGTCCTCGACCACGTCGACACCGCCGCCGTCACCGCGCTGCCGTCCGGCACCGCCCAGGCGTTCATCGGCGCGCTCGTGTTCATGATGACCGGGTTCGGGCTCGGCTGGGTCAACATGGCCGCCGACTACTCCCGGTACCTCCCGCGGCACACCTCCGGCCGCGGCGTCGTCGGGTGGACCACGTTCGGCGCCTCCCTCGCCCCCGTCGTGCTGCTGCTGTTCGGCCTGCTGCTGGCGGGCTCCGACCCGGAGCTGCGCGCGGCCATCAGCGACGACCCGATCGGCGCGCTCACCACCATTCTGCCGACCTGGTACCTCGTGCCGTTCGCGGTCGTCGCGGTGCTGGGCCTCATCGGCGGGGCCGTGCTCGACATCTACTCGTCGGGCCTCGCGCTCGTCTCGACCGGCCTGCCGATCACGCGGCCCGTCGCGGCCGGGATCGACGGCGTGATCATGGTGCTCGGGACGATCTACATCGTGTTCGGCTCCGACACCTTCTTCGGCGTGTTCCAGGGCTTCCTCATCACCCTCGGCGTCCCGATCGCGGCGTGGGCGGGCATCATGATCGCCGACGTCCTGCTCCGCCGGCGCGACTACGACGACCTCGACCTGTTCGACCCGCGGGGTCGCTACGGACGGGCCGCCGGCGTGCCGCTGACGCTGCTCGGCCTCGGCACGGTGCTCGGCTGGGGGCTCGTCACCAACGCGTCCGCCGGGTGGCTCTCCTGGCAGGGTTACCTGCTCGGGCCGTTCGGGCTCGGCGGGACCTCGGGGGCCTGGGCCTACGCGAACCTCGGGGTGCTGGTGGCGCTGGCCGTCGGGTTCCTCGGGACGCTGCTGCTGCGACGCGGGGCGGTGCGACGGCAGGAGGCGCTGCCGCCGACCGGCGGCGCGCTGGGTGCAGGTGCGGGCGCCGACGCGGGGGTGGCGCGGTGACGGCAGGGCAGGGGCGGGGGGAGGCGGGCGGCGCAGCGGTGACCGGCGAGCGCGGCGCGGCGGCAGCCGGCGACCATGGCAGGGCGGGCGCAGCGGCGGCCGGCGAGCACGGCGCAGCGGCAGCCGGCGACCATGGCAGGGCGGGCGCGGCGGCGGCCGGCGAGCACGGCGCAGCCGGCGCGACGCCCGGGCGGGCGGTGCTGGTCGTGATCGACATGCAGCCCGTGTTCGCCGACCCCGGCAGCCCGTGGGCAGCGCCACGGTTCGCCGAGGCGCTGCCCGTCGTCCGCGCCCTCGCGGAGCGGGCCGGCGCCGACCGCACGGTCTTCACGCGGTTCGTCGCCCCGGAGCGCCCCGAGGGCGCGTGGGTGGCCTACTACGCCGACTGGCCGTTCGCCCTGCAGCCCGAGGACGCCCCGGCGTACGCGATCGTCCCGGAGCTGGCGGACCTCGCCGCGGCGTCGGCCGTCGTCACCGCGACGACCTTCGGCAAGTGGGGCCCGGACCTCGCGGCGCACGTCCGCCCGGGCGACACCATGCTGCTCGCCGGCGTCTCGACGGACTGCTGCGTGCTGTCGACCGCGCTCCCGGCGGCCGACGCCGGCGTGGCCGTGCGCGTGGTGGCGGAGGCGTGCGCGGGCGCCGACGACGCCAGCCACGCGCGCGCCCTGGACGCGATCCGCCTCTACGCCCCGCTGGCCGACGTGATCGACGCGACCACGGCGGGCGCGATCCTGGCGACCACGACGGCCCCACCGGACTGACGCGGCACCCCGCGGTACACCCCTGTCCGGCTCCCTCGTCAGCCGGTGACCTGCGTACGCGCGACCTCGCCGATCGCACCGACCGCGCCATCGCGCCGATCGCGCCACCGCGCCGGTCGCACCGATCGCGCCACCGCGCCGGTCGCGCGGACACCGCGCTGCGCCGCGCGGCGGCCTCGCGGGCCCGCCGCATCTGAGACCCCCGCGAGGTCGGCGGTTCCGCCCGAGGTCGGCGGTTCCGCACCGGTCGCCGTGGCCGCAACCGCCGACCTCGGCTGGCGGTGACGACCTCGCACTGCACCCCGCACGCCGAACGCCGGGTGACGCCCCGCCGGAAGCGCGACGCCCGGGTGCGCGGCCGGCCCCGTGGGACCGGCCGCCCACCCGGGCGTCGGCGATGCGTGCCGTCAGGCCTGGCGCTCGGCGGACTCCACGACGTTCGCCAGCAGCATCGCGCGCGTCATCGGCCCCACCCCGCCGGGGTTCGGGCTCACCCACGCGGCCACCTCGGCCACGCCGGCGTCCACGTCGCCCGCGATGCGGCTCTTGCCGGTCTCCGGGTCCGACACCCGCGAGACGCCCACGTCGACCACCACGGCGCCCGGCTTCACCAGGTCGGCCGTGAGGATCCCGGGCACGCCGGCGGCGGCCACGATCACGTCGGCGTTGCGGGTGTGCTCGCCGAGGTCGGCGGTGCCGGTGTGCGTGAGCGTCACCGTGGCGTTCACGGCCCGCCGGGTCAGCAGCAGCCCGATGGACCGCCCGACCGTCGTGCCGCGCCCGATGACGGTCACGTCGGCCCCCGCGAGGGAGACCCCGTGCCGGGTGAGCAGCTCGATGATGCCGCGCGGCGTGCAGGGCAGCGGGGAGTCGATCTCCTCGTTGACCCGCAGCACCAGGCGCCCGAGGTTGGTCGGGTGCAGGCCGTCGGCGTCCTTGTCGGGGTCGACGAGCTCGAGCACCCGGTTGGTGTCGATGCCGCGCGGCAGCGGCAGCTGCACGATGAACCCGGTGCAGACCGGGTCCTCGTTCAGCCGCTGGACCGCGGCCTCGATGTCCTCCTGGGAGGCCTCGGCGGGCAGGTCCTCGCGGATCGAGGCGATGCCCACCTCCGCGCAGTCCCGGTGCTTGCCGGCGACGTAGGACACCGAGCCCGGGTCCTCCCCCACCAGCAGCGTGCCGAGCCCGGGCGTGATGCCGCGCTCGGCGAGGGCCGCCACCCGCTCCTTGAGCTCGCCCTTGATCGCGGCGGCCGTGGCCTTGCCGTCGAGCGTCTTCGCCGTCATGTCGCGGCCCCGGTCAGTACTGCTGGAGGCCGGGGTACAGCGGGAACGCGTCGGCCAGCTTGGCCACCCGCGCCCGCAGGCCCTCGACGTCGGCGGACGCACCGGCGGTCAGCGCGGTCGCGATGATGTCCGCGACCTCGGTGAACTCGGCGTCGCCGAACCCGCGGGTCGCGAGCGCCGGGGTGCCGATCCGCAGGCCGGAGGTGACGCGCGGGGGGCGCGGGTCGAACGGCACCGCGTTGCGGTTCACCGTGATGCCGACGTCGTGCAGGAGGTCCTCGGCCTGCTGGCCGTCGAGCTGCGAGTTCCGCAGGTCGACCAGCACCAGGTGGACGTCGGTGCCGCCGGTCAGCACGGACACGCCCGCGGCCGCGACCTCGGGCGAGACGAGGCGGTCCGCGATGATCCGCGCGCCGTCGATCGTGCGCTGCTGGCGGTCCTTGAAGTCCTCGCCGCCCGCGATCTTGAACGACACGGCCTTGGCGGCGATGACGTGCATGAGCGGGCCGCCCTGCTGGCCCGGGAACACGGCGGAGTCGATCTTCTTGGCGTACTCCTCGCGGCTCAGGATGAAGCCGGAGCGGGGACCGCCGATGGTCTTGTGCACGGTGGACGACACGACGTCCGCGTACGGCACGGGCGACGGGTGCAGGCCCGCGGCGACCAGGCCGGCGAAGTGCGCCATGTCGACCCACAGCTTGGCGCCCACCTCGTCGGCGATCGAGCGCATCGCCGCGAAGTCGAGGTGCCGCGGGTAGGCGGACCAGCCGCCGATGATCACGGCCGGGCGGTGCTTGAGCGCGGCCTCGCGGATCGCCTCGGGCTCGATGAGGAAGGTGTCCGGGTTCACGCCGTACGCGCCGACGTCGTAGAGCTTGCCGGAGAAGTTGATCTTCATGCCGTGCGTCAGGTGGCCGCCGTGCGCGAGCTCGAGGCCCAGGATGCGGTCGCCGGCGTTGGCGAGGGCGTGCAGCACGGCCGCGTTCGCCGTGGCTCCGGAGTGCGGCTGGACGTTCGCGTGCTCGGCGCCGAACAGCTCCTTGGCGCGGGTGATCGCGAGGGTCTCCGCGATGTCGACCTGCTCGCAGCCGCCGTAGTACCGGCGGCCCGGGTAGCCCTCGGCGTACTTGTTGGTGAGCACGGAGCCCTGCGCCTGCAGGACGGCGCGCGGGACGAAGTTCTCGCTCGCGATCATCTCGAGCGTGCCCTGCTGGCGGGCGAGCTCCCCGTCCAGGACCGCCGCGATCTCCGGGTCCACCTGGGACAGGTTCTGGTCGAGCAGGGGCGTGTTCTCGGCGCTCATGCGTCTCCTCGGCAGTCGGCGGGCGCGGTCTGTCGACCGCACACCGATCGATGGTGTGGGGTGACCGCGGGGCCCAGGCGTCCGACCCGACGTCGTGCTGCTGCGTCGCTCCCCGGTGGTGACCCACCTGTGCGCCAGTCGCGACCGGGTCAGCCTAGCAACGTCCCCGCCGGGGCGGGGCGGGCCGTCCGCGGACCGGTCGCGGGACGAGGATCACGCCGAGGCGGGCGCCTCCGCGTCGGCCTCGCCGAGGATCCGCCGCAGGTACGCGTACGTGAGGTCCCCGACCGTCTGGTCGTGCTCGTGCGTGTAGCCGTGCTTCTCGTACAGCGCGAGGTTCTGCACCGAGTCGCGCCCGGTGAACACCCAGATCTCCTCCACGTCCTCCGGCAGGTGCGGCAGGATCGCGAGCAGCAGCTGCGTCCCGATGCCGTGGCCCTGCTGGTCCGGCGCGACCGCGAACCGGCCGAGCGTGGCCTTCTTCCCCTCGAGCACGACGCGGATCGAGCCGACCAGGCGGTGACCGGCCCAGGCGCCCAGCGTGACGACGCCCTCGGCCGCGAGGTCCGCGCGCAGCTCCGACAGGGTCTGGGTCAGCGGCGGGATGTGCGGGTCGTCGTACTGCTGGGCCTCGGTGACGAACGCCGCGCGGCGCAGCGTCAGGAGCTCGCCGGCGTCGGCGTCGGCGATGGGCCGGATGGTCACCTCGGTGTCGCTCATGCCCCCATCGTCTCAGGACGTGCGCGAGGTCGACAGCCCGGAGGTCCCGATGTCGCCCGGATTCCACCCGGTGGACACCTCCGGCCCGCGGACGCCCCGGGCTGCCGCGCGTCGCGCGCGGGTACCCTCCCCTGCGTGACGACCTCGACCCCTGCGGCCACCTCCTGGGTGCTGTCGCTGTCCTGCCCCGACCAGCCCGGCATCGTCGCCGCCGTCGCGGGGCTGCTCGCCGAGCACGGCGGGAACATCACCGAGTCGCAGCAGTTCGGCGACCCGCTGTCGGGGCTGTTCTTCATGCGCGTCGAGGTCGCCGCCGAGCGGACCCGCGAGGAGCTGGAGCAGGCCCTGGCCGCGCTCGCCCCGCGGTTCTCGATGGACTGGTCCCTGGACGTCGCCGGCCGCAAGGTCCGCACCCTGCTGCTCGGCTCGACCGCCGCGCACTGCGTGAACGACCTCGCGTTCCGGCAGCGGTCCGAGGGACTGCCGATCGACATCGTCGGCCTGGTGTCGAACCACACCGCGCTCGCCGACCTGGCGGCGTTCTACGCCATCCCGTTCCACCACGTGCCCGTCACGAAGGACACCAAGGCGGCGGCCGAGGCCCGGCTCCTCGAGCTCGTCGAGGAGCTGGACGTCGAGCTCGTCGTGCTGGCCCGGTACATGCAGATCCTGTCCGACGACCTGTGCCGCGCGCTGGCCGGGCGGGTCATCAACATCCACCACTCGTTCCTGCCGTCGTTCAAGGGCGCGCGCCCTTACGCGCAGGCCCACGACCGCGGCGTGAAGCTCATCGGCGCGACCGCGCACTACGTGACCGGCGACCTCGACGAGGGCCCGATCATCGAGCAGGACGTCGAGCGCGTCGACCACACCCGCGGGGTCGCGGACCTGGTCGCGCTGGGCCAGGACGTCGAGCGCCGGGCGCTGGCCCGCGCGGTGCGCTGGCACGCGGAGCACCGGGTGCTGCTCGACGGGCACCGGACGATCGTCTTCCGCTGACTCAGGTCTGATCCCCACCCGATCGTCGCGCTGCCGGCCGATCGATCGGGTGGGCGGGCGACGATCGGGTGGGGATCAGCGGGCACCGCGACGAGCGCTGCCCCGGGTGGTGACCTAGAGCGTCGCCGGCCGGGTCGTCGGCCGCGCCGCCCGCCCCGTCGGCGTGATCCCCGTGATCGCCGCGATGAGGTCCTCGTACGAGGCGTGCTCGGCGTCGAAGTCGCCGTTGATCCTCCCGAGTCGCAGCACGACGATCCGGTCGGCGACGGCCTGCACGTCGACCATCGAGTGGCTGATCATCACGACGCCGAGGCCGCTCTCGCGGAGCCGCTCGACCATGTTGAGCACCTCGGCGGTCTGCGAGATGCCGAGCGACGCCAGGGGCTCGTCCAGCACGACGACCCGCGGGTTCCCCACGAGGGTCCGGGCGACGGCGACCGCCTGCCGCTGGCCGCCGGACAGCGCACGCACCGGCGCCCGGACGGAGGGCACGCGGGCGGCGAGCTGGCTGAGCACCTCCCAGGCCCGGCGCTCCATCCGCCGCTCGTCGAGGATGCCGGCGCGGCGGAGCTCCTGGCCGAGGAACAGGTTCTGCACCACGTCGAGGTTCTCGGCGAGCGCGAGGTCCTGGAAGACCGCCGCGATGCCGAGCTCCCGCGCGGCGCGCGTGGACGGCATGGTCACGGGGACGCCGCCGACCTCGATGTGGCCGGAGTCGGGGGCGAGGGCGCCCGACATCACCCGCGCGAGCGTCGACTTGCCGGCGCCGATGTCGCCGACGATCGCCACGACCTCGTGGGCGTGGATGTCGAGGTCCACGTCGACGAGCGCGCGCACGGCGCCGTAGTTGCGGGACACGCCCCGCACGGACAGGACGGGGGTGCCCGGTGCCCTGGTCATCGGTCCTCCTCCGCTGCGTCCTTGCCGCGTGCCCTGCTGCACCGGCTCATCCTGCCACCGCCATGGACTGGGCAATACCGGCGTGGTCGAGCGCGAGCGCCAGCGCCCCCCGCACCTCGGCCGCGGTCCCGAGCTCGGACACGACCACCTCGACCGGCCCGGCGGTGCTCGGCAGGGTCCGCTGCGCGAGCACGCTCCGGAACGTGTCCAGCAGGATCGGACCCGCGTCGGCGAGCCGCCCGCCGACGACGACGAGCTCCGGGTCGAACAGGTTGCAGGTGTTCGCGGCCGCGACCGCGAGCAGCCGCCCGGCGTCCGAGATCACCCGCCGGCAGCCGGGGTCGCCGTCCTGGGCGCGGGCGATGACGTCCGACAGCGTGAGGTGCCCGTGGCTGGACTCGAGCATCCGCAGCAGGGCGGGCGCGCCGATGAGCGCGTCGAGGCAGCCGCGGTTGCCGCACCGGCAGATCGGGCCGTTGTCGTCGATGGTGATGTGGCCGAACTCGCCGGCCGCGCCCGTTCGACCGTGGAAGACGCGCCCGTCGACGATCAGGCCGCTGCCGACGCCGTGCGAGACCTTGAGGTACGCGACGTGCCGCTTGCCCCGGGCGGCGCCGTGCCGCAGCTCGGCCAGCGCGCCGAGGTTGGAGTCGTTGTCGACCTGGACGGGCACGCCGAGCCGGCGCTCGAGTACCTCGGGCACGGACACCCCGTCCCAGCCGCGGAGGACGCCCACCGACACGATCCGGCCGGTGACCGGGTCGACGGGGGCGGGCACCCCGACCCCGACGGCGAGCACCTCGGACATGGTGGCGCCGACCGAGTCGACGAGCTCGGTGAGCAGCAGCGACGCGCGCTCCAGGCCGGCGTCGGCGCGGTGGTCCGGGGGCAGCGGCATGCGCTGGTCGGCGACGACGCGCTGGGCGACGTCGGCGATCGTGACCCGCAGCGACCGGGAGCCGAAGTGGATGCCGCCGACCAGCCCGAGGTTGCGCGCGAGGGTGACCTGCTGGGCCCGGCGACCGCTGCGGGAGGTGGGCGCGGTGGCGAGCACGCCGGCGCCGGTGAGCTCCTTGACGATGTTCGACACCGTGGCGGGTGACAGCCCCGTGACACCGGCCAGCTCGACCTGCGTGAGTGAGCCACGCTGCTGGACGGCACTCACGATCCGGGCCCGGTTGGCTTCACGGAGTGAAGATTGCGATCCCGGGGTCACTCTCTCGGTGCCCACGTAGCCGAGGATACAGGCGCCACGACCCCGATCCGCACGCCGCGCACCACCCACGCAGATGCGTTCGAGAGGTGACGGCACGCGCACGGTGCTCCGCCGGGCAGGGGAGTTGGTACCGTGGTGGTACCAACCCCCGCGAGGAGGCACCCATGGCCCGAACCCTGCGTCTGTCCGCCGAGGCCGAGCGCGCCGTCGCCGCGATCGCGGAGGCCGAGCACATCTCGCAGAACGAGGCCGTCAACCGGGCCCTCGTCGACTACGCGCGCAAGCGGAGCGAGGTGCGCGACGCCCTCATCGCCTCCATCGTGGCCGAGGACGCCGCGATCCTCGACCGCCTCGCCTGAGACGTGCCGACCTTCCTCGGCCCCGAGGACCTGATCGCGATCGGCCGCGCCGTGCTCGGCGGCCCGCCCCCGCTCCGGGACGCCGGCGCACTGGTCGCGGCCGCGGGACAGCCGGCCGCCACCTGGGACGGCGTCGCGCTGTACCCCACGATCGACGACCAGGCCGCCGCCCTCCTGGTGTCGGTGGTGAGCAACCACCCGTTCGTCGACGGCAACAAGCGCGTCGGCTGGGTCGGCGCGCGCCTGTTCTACGCGCTCAACCAGCACGAGCTGCGCATGCCCGAGGACGACGCCGTGGCACTCATGCTCGCGGTCGCGGACGGCAGCGTCCGGGACGTGCCGCTCGTGGCCGGGGCTCTCAGCCGGCACCGCCGTCCGACCGGGTGACGCACACGGCGACGGCCGCCGCCCGCGGGGTGCGGGCGGCGGCCGTCGAGGTCGTCCGGCGCGGGCGTCAGCCCAGGCGCGCGGCCAGGTTCTCGTCGAGGGCCGCGAGGAAGCCCTCGGTGGTCAGCCACTCCTGCTCCGGGCCGACCAGGAGCGCGAGGTCCTTGGTCATCTTGCCGCTCTCGACCGTCTTCACGACGACGTCCTCGAGCGTCTCGGCGAACTGGGTCACCTCGGGGGTGCCGTCCAGCTTGCCGCGGTGCTTGAGGCCGCCGGTCCACGCGAAGATCGACGCGATCGGGTTGGTCGACGTCGGCTTGCCCGCCTGGTGCTGGCGGTAGTGCCGGGTGACGGTGCCGTGCGCGGCCTCGGCCTCGACGGTCTGGCCGTCCGGGGTCATGAGGACGGAGGTCATCAGGCCGAGCGAGCCGAAGCCCTGCGCGACGGTGTCCGACTGGACGTCGCCGTCGTAGTTCTTGCAGGCCCAGACGTAGCCGCCCTCCCACTTCATCGCCGAGGCGACCATGTCGTCGATGAGGCGGTGCTCGTAGGTGAGGCCGGCCTCGGCGAACGCTGCGGCGTACTCGGCGTCGAAGACCTCCTGGAACAGGTCCTTGAACCGGCCGTCGTAGGCCTTGAGGATCGTGTTCTTGGTGGACAGGTACACCGGGTACTTCCGCTGCAGGCCGTACGCGAACGAGGCGCGCGCGAAGTCGCGGATCGACTCGTCGAAGTTGTACATGGCCATGGCGACGCCGCCGCGGTCCGGGTACGTCACGACCTCCTGGCGGATCGGCTCGGAGCCGTCCTCCGGCGTGAAGGTCAGGGTCAGCGTGCCCGCGCCCTTGACCACGAAGTCGGTCGCCTTGTACTGGTCGCCGTGGGCGTGGCGGCCGATGATGATCGGCTTGTTCCAGCCCGGCACCAGGCGCGGGATGTTGCTGATGATGATCGGCTCGCGGAAGACCACGCCACCGAGGATGTTGCGGATGGTGCCGTTCGGGGAGCGCCACATCTTCTTGAGGCCGAACTCCTCGACCCGGGCCTCGTCCGGGGTGATCGTGGCGCACTTGACGCCGACGCCGTGCTCCTTGATCGCGTGCGCCGCGTCGACCGTGACCTGGTCGTCCGTCGCGTCGCGGTTCTCGATCGACAGGTCGTAGTAGCGCAGGTCGATGTCGAGGTACGGATGGATCAGGCGGTCCTTGATGAACTGCCAGATGATCCGCGTCATCTCGTCACCGTCGAGCTCGACGACCGGTCCAACCACCTTGATCTTCGCCATGCGGCCCAGATTACTTGACGTCGAGAGACTTCGCGGGCGGGCCGGGCGCGAACCGGCCCGCATCCAGGCGACGCACAGCGATCGGTGGCATGCTCGAACCGTGTGCCCGACCGGGCGGCGCGCTGCGCGCCCGCAGGTCGGACCCGGTGCGGGGCCGCCGAACGGCGCGGCCCGCGCCCGTCATCGCACCCGGACGAACGGATGATCATGTCGCAGGACAAGCCCGAGCCCGACGAGGCCCCGGACGCCCCCACCGGCGCGACCGACCCGCAGCAGAGCGCCCCGGCCGAGCCCACGGCCCCGGCCGGCCCCGTGACCCCGACGCCGTCCGCGCCGCCCGCCGGCTCGGCCGTCCCCGCGCCGGCGCCGGCGAGCGCCCCGGCGCCCACCTCCGCGGCCCCGGCCGCGGCTCCCACCGCAGCCCCCGCGCCCGCGGCGGCCCCGGCCCCCGCGGCGATCCCGGTCGGCTACGGCGCGGCCAGCGGCTACGGCACGGCGTCCGCCGTCGCCGACGAGGACGAGGTCGGGATCGAGGCGGTCCGCGCCACCCTGACCGGGCCGTCGCTCGTGGCCCGCGTCGGCGCCGAGGTGTTCGGCACGTTCGTCGTCGTCCTCGCGGGCGTCGGCTCGGCGCTGTTCGCCTCGGTCAGCGGGGCCGGCCCCGTCGGCATCGCGCTCGGGTTCGGCTTCGGCACGATCGCGGCGTTCGTCGCGGTGTCGCACGTGTCGGGCGGGCACTTCAACCCGGCGATCACGCTCGGCAGCACCCTCGCCGGCCGCACGCCGTGGTCGCACCTGGTGCCGTACTGGCTGGCGCAGCTCGTGGGCGGGGCGCTCGCGTCCGCCGTGCTGTTCGTGACGGCGACCTCGCTGCCCGCGCTCGAGGGCAACGAGCGCACCTTCTTCAGCAGCACCGCCAACGGCTACGGCGCGCACTCCCCGATCGCCCAGTCGACCGGCGGCGAGGGCTTCAGCATGGTCGCCGCGCTGCTGCTCGAGGGCGTGCTCGCCGCGGTCCTCGTCGGCGTCTACCTCGGCGCCACCGACCGTCGGGGCCGCACCCGCCAGCAGGCCGCGTTCGCCGTCGGCCTCACCATCGCGTTCGGGATGCTCGTGGCCTACCCGGTCACCGGCGGTTCGCTCAACCCGGCCCGCTCGACGGCCGCGGCGCTCTTCTCGGACTCGTGGGCCTGGGGCCAGGTCTGGGTGTTCTGGGTCGCGCCCCTGGTCGGCGCCGCGCTCGCCGCGCTGCTGTACCGCGCGTTCGCGACCGCCCCGGCGGACGACGACCTGCTCGACGAGGACCTCGAGATCGACGAGGTCGAGGTCGAGGTGCAGCCGGCGCGCTGACGCCCGCACGCCCCCGCGCAGGGCGGCGATCCCGGACGGGGTCGCCGCCCTGCGGCGTCCCCGGGGCCAGGCGCCGGCCCGCGCCCCGGTTCGGTGGTTCTCGCCGGGTTCGGTGGCAGGAAGCACCGAACCGTGCTGGATGCACCGAACCCGCGGACGGCGAGCCGTGCCCGGGTCAGAGCGAGGGCACGACCTGCGACAGGACGCCGATCGCGAGGGCCAGCCCCGCGAGCACGGTCACGTCCACGGCGCGCCGCCGCACGACCAGGGCCGCCGGCGACTTCCGCACGACCGCACGGACGACCGCGCAGCAGGCGAGGAAGCAGGCCAGGGCGAGGGCGCCCGTCGGGGTGCCGGCCGCGAGCGAGAGGGCGACGCAGAACAGCACCGCGCCGGCGATCACCCACAGCGACCAGTTCCGGTCGGCGGCCAGGGACGCGCGCGCGATCGCGCGCGGGTCGAGCGGCTCCCCGTCGGGGCCGAACCGCTCGTCCTCGGGGGACGGCCGGTCGACGGGCGGGGTCAGCGGCGGGAGCGCGGGCAGGTCGGCGGCGGGCACGGACGCGGTCCGTGCGGCGGGCGGCACGGCGCCGTCGTGGGTCACGCGCGTCTCCCTCCCGCGGCGCGCGAGGAGCCGCGCACCGTCACCGACGAGGCTACCGCGCCCCGCCCGCACGCCCGGCGCGGCCCGCGTCGCCGCAGGCTACGGTGGCCGGGTGCCTGAAGCCGGTCCCGCCGCCGCCCGCCCCGACCACGGCTCCGGGACGCCCGGCCCGCCGGGCTCGGTCGTGGTGGTGGGCGCCGGCATCGCGGGCGCCCGGACGGTGCTCGAGCTGCGGGCCCAGGGCTTCGACGGCCGGGTGACGCTTCTCGGCGCCGAGGGGGTCGCCCCGTACGACCGGCCGCCGCTCTCCAAGCACCTGCTCGACCGGCCCGCGCCCGCGTGGCTGGCCGACGAGCTCGGCGCCGACGCGCTCGCCGCCGCCGACGACGTCCGGCTGGCCGCACCCGCGACGAGCCTCGCGGTCGACGACGACGGCGTCCGGGTCGGGACGGCGGCGGGCGACGTGGCCGCCGACGCGGTCGTCGTGGCCACCGGGGCCGCCGCCGTCCGGCCGCCCGGGTGGGAGCACGCGGTGACGCTGCACACCGCGGCGGACGCCGAGCGGCTGCGCGCCGCGCTCGGGTTCCCGCACGGGCTCGCCGCGACCGGCAGCCCGGCGACCGGCCGCCCGGACGAGGGAGGTCCCGGCGCGACCGCCGCGGGCACCGCCACCGCCCGGCGGCTCGTCGTCGTCGGCGCGGGCTGGGTCGGTGCGGAGGTGGCGACGGTCGCCGCCGCGGCCGGGGTGGACGTGACCGTCGTCGAGGCCCGCGAGGCGCCGCTGATGACCGCACTCGGCGCGGAGGTCGGCGCGCTGACGGCGCCGTGGTTCGCCCGGGCGGGCGTCCGGCTGCGGACCGGGGTGTCCGTCGCCGCGGTCGAGGCCGGCGCGGTGCGGCTGGCCGACGGGTCGGTGCTGCCGGCGGACGTCGTGCTCGCCGCGATCGGCGCGCGCCCGGCGACGGGCTGGCTGGCGGGCGCGCTCCCGCTGGAGCCCGACGGGTCGGTGGCCGTCGACGAGCGGCACGCCCCGGTCGGCGGGTCGTGGCGGGTGCGGGTGGTCGGCGACGCGGCCCGGCGCCGGTCCGCCCGGCACGGCTGGGTGCCGGGCGGGCACTGGGACGCCGCGCTGCGCGGCCCGGCCGTCGCGGTCGCCGGGCTGCTCGGCCGGCAGGCCGCCGAGTCGGACCTCGCCCCGTACGTGTTCTCGACCCAGCTCGGGCACGAGCTCGCGCTCTACGGGCTGCCGGGCGCCGCGGACGACGTGGTGCTGCGCGGCGACCCCGCCGGCGAGGACGGCTGGACCGCGCTGTGGTTCGCCCCGGGTCACCCCGAGGGGACCGGCACGCTGACGGCGGTGTTCGCGGTCGACCGGCCCCGGGACGTGGGAGCCGCGCGCCGGCTGCTGGCGGGCGCCGCGCTCCCGGTGCTCGACCGGGCGCGGGCGGCCGACCCCGCGGTGCCGCTGGCCCAGACCCTCGCGGGCTGAGGCCCGGCCCCGTCGCCCCGCGCGCGGCCCGGTTCCAGCGGTCTGCGTCCCCGCACTAGGGGGCGGTCGTCTCCGTAGCCGACGCGGACGGCTCCTGGGACGCACCCTCGATGGGCGACTCCGTCGGCGACGCGCTCGGCGAGGCGGACGCCTCGGCCTCCGCGGCCTCCGCGGCGAGCTGCGTGCTCACCCCCTCGATGAACGCGAGCAGCGCGTCGGCGTCGCCGAGGTCGCCGGTGTACTGCTGGCCGCCGACCAGCACGACCGGGCTCGTGGTGACGCTGCCGACGTCGTACGGCACGGAGTCGGCCGCGCGGGTGGTCGCCTCCTGCGCCCAGTCGGTGAAGTCGCCGTTCGTCACGCAGTCCGCGACGGCCGTGTCGGTCACGCCGGCGTTCTGCACGAGCGCGACCAGGTCGTCATCGGCGAGGCCGTCCTCGTCGAGGTCCGGCTGCGCCGCGAGCAGGGCGTCGTGCACGGCGAGCACGCTGTCCGGGGCGGTGTCGGCCACGCACGCGAGCGCCCCGGCGGCACGGGCGGAGTAGTCGCCCGTGGTCTGCATGGTGCCGAGCAGCGAGTCGTCGGCGGACGCGGAGGCGGTCGCGGACGGTGCCGGGGACGCCGTCGCGGAGGGCGACGGCGAGGCGCCCGTGCCCGTGCTCACCGCCGCCCCGTCGAGCAGCGCCAGCGGGTGGATCTCGAGCGTCGCGTACCCCGCGGTCACCCACTGCTCGACCGATGCCGAGTTCGCCGCCCAGAACGTCTCGGCTTCGGGCGACCGGTAGTCGAGGTAGAGCACGAGGTCGAGCACGCCGCTGCTCCGGTCCACCACCGTCGCGACCGGCGAGGCCCCCGGGTCGAGCGCGCTCGTGCGGCTCGCCGCGACCGCGCTGCCGTCGCCGGTGAGCACGAGCCCGTCCGACAGCATGTTGTGCGGCCCGACCTGCCCGGCGCGGACCGACGCCTGCACCGCGAGCGCCGCGATCACGCCCACTGCGACGACGGCCGTCCCCGCGCCGGCCCAGCCGAGCCGCCGGTTCCGCCGGCGGCGCTGCGCCTGGCGCTCGCGCTCGAGGCGCGCGAGCTCCCGGGCGAGCGCCTTGCGGTCCTTCTTGGGCAGCTTCTCCTGGGCCGGGGGTCGAGAGCTCATCGGTCGCTTCCTGTGCGGGGGTCGGGCGTCGGGGCGCGCCGCCGCACCGCGTCGTCACGCTCACCGGCGCCGACGCTCCCGCCCGCACCTGCCGGGACGCTGGGCCGCGCCTGGGCGCGACCTGTGCGTCCCTGGCGCGGCCGCCCGCACGCCCCGCCACCGCACCGTCCCCCGCCACCGCCACCGCCACCGCCGAGATAGGACCGTCCCGCCGAGGTAGGACCGTGGACGGCCCTATCTCGGTGCGGAGGTCCTATCTCAGCGCAGAGGAGACGAGCCGGGCCAGGAACCCGGCGGCGCCCCTCAGGCCCGGCGGAAGCGGAGGGTGACGAGCTGGAACGGCCGGAGGTCGAGCGCGACCGCCGCGCCCGCCGCCCCGGCCGCCCCAGCAGCCTCGTCGCCGACCCCGGCCACCACGGCCCGCGGCTCGACCTCCCGCTCGAGCAGGTCCACCTCGGTCACCCCGGCGGCGTCGAAGCCCGCGGTCACGGTCGCCCGCGTCCTCCCGCCGTGCGCCTCGTACAGCCGGACGACCACGTCGCCCGAGCCGTCGTCCGCGAGCTTGACCGCCTCGACGACCGCCCCCGGCCCGTCGACGGTCACCAGCGGCGCGACGTCCCGGCCGCCGCGGACCTCGCGCACCGGCAAGTTCGCCCGGTACCCGTCGACGACCGCCTCGGGGATGCCCGCGCCGACGTGCAGCACGGACAGGAACCGGTGCCGGCCCTGGTCGGCCTCGGGGTCCGGGAACAGCGGCGCGCGCAGCAGCGACTGCCGGAGCACGGTGGCGGTGCCGCCGTCCTCCCCGACCGCGCGCGTGACGTCGTGGCCGTAGGTCGCGTCGTTGGCGACCGAGACCCCGTACCCCGGCTCGCCGACGTGCAGCCAGCGGTGCGCGCAGATCTCGTACCGCGCCTCGTCCCAGGAGGTGTTGGTGTGCGTCGGCCGGTGCACGTGACCGAACTGGGTCTCCGCCGCGGACCGGTCGGCGTGCACGTCGAGCCCGAACGCGAGCTTGAGCAGCCGCTGCCGCTCGTGCCAGTCGACCTCGGTGACGATCTCGACCGCGCGGGTGCCGGGCCGAAAGGTCAGCTCCTGCACGATCGTGGAGCCGCCGACGGTGCGCGAGGTGCGGACGACGGCGCGGTCGGGCTTCTCGGCGACCACCTCGACCGAGTCCGCGTCGCGCAGGTCCTCGACCGTCCGCCGGTACTCGGCGTCGATGTCCCAGGCGTCCCACTGCCGGGGCACGTCGCGGTGCACCTGGAGCAGATTCGCCAGGTGCCCGGGCGCGACGGCCTCCCGGTCGGCGGCCAGGTCCCGCACCGACGCGAGCTGCCCGCCGGGCGTGAGCCGCACGTCGAGCGCGTCGGTGCGCACCCGCAGGGCGTCGCCCTCGCGCAGCACCTCGACCGCGCCGGCCGGGCCGCCGACCGCGCCGTCGACCGCCACCGTCCCGCCCAGCGCCGGCACCCCGTCCCGCGCGTGCGGCGCCGCGTTCAGCCGCACCGTCCGGTCGCCGTCGCCGACCAGGGCCGCGAGCGCCGCGTCGATCAGGACCGTCGCCCGGGCCTCGACGTCGGCGTACGCCTCCTCCGCCTGCCGGTACACCCAGCCGATCGACGACCCCGGGAGGATGTCGTGGAACTGGTGCAGCAGCACGACCCGCCACAGCGCGCGCAGCTCGTCCGCCGGGTAGGCGGCACCGGTCCGCACCGACGCGGTCGCGGCCCACAGCTCGGCCTCGCGGAGCAGGTGCTCGCTGCGCCGGTTGCCGCGCTTGGTCCGCGCCTGGGAGGTGTACGTCCCGCGGTGGTACTCGAGGTACATCTCCCCCGACCACGCCGCGGGCGGTCCCCCGGCCGCCGCGAGCTCGGCCTCGGCGCGCTCGAAGAACGCGTTCGGCGACCCGAGCTCGACCTCGGGCAGCCCGCCGAGCGACCGCGCCCGGTCGGCCGCGGCCAGCATCTCGCGCGTCGGCCCGCCGCCGCCGTCGCCCCAGCCGAACGGCACCAGCGACTCGGAGGCGACGTCCTTGTCCGCGAAGTTCCGCTCGGCGTGCGCGAGCTCCTTCGGCGACAGGTCGGAGTTGTAGGTGTCGACCGGCGGGAAGTGCGCGAGCACCCGCGACCCGTCGATGCCCTCCCAGTGGAAGGTGTGGTGCGGCATCCGGTTGGTGTCGTTCCAGGACAGCTTCTGCGACAGGAACCACCGCGACCCCGCGGCCCGCACGATCTGCGGCAGCGCGCCCGTGTAGCCGAACGAGTCCGGCAGCCACACGTCCTGCGTCTCGACCCCGAGCTCGTCGAGGAAGTACCGCTTGCCCTCGACCATCTGCCGCGCCAGCGCCTCGCCGCCGGGCATGTTGGTGTCCGACTCGACCCACATGCCGCCGACCGGCACGAACTGGCCGGCGGCGACCTTCTCCTTGATCCGCCCGAACAGCTCCGGGTGCCGCTCGGCCACCCACGCGTACTGCTGCGCCGACGAGCACGCGAACACGAAGTCGGGCCGTTCGTCCATCAGCGCGACGACGCTGGCGAAGGTCCGCGAGCACTTCCGCACGGTCTCCCGCGCCGGCCACAGCCAGGCCGAGTCGATGTGCGCGTGCCCGGTCGCGAGCACCCGGTGCCCGCCCGGCGCGGCGGGCACCTCGAGCACGGGTCGCAGCACCGCGCGCCCCGCCGCGGCCGTCCCGGCGACGTCCGCCGGGTCGACCGCGTCCACGACCAGGTCCAGCGCGCGCACCACCCGGGCGTACCGGGTCGAGGCCGGGTCGACGACCTCGACCAGCCCGAGCACCGCGAGCAGGTCCTGCCACAGCTCCCAGACCTCGACGTCCCGCAGCACCACCTCGGCGGACCGCAGCGCGTACAGCGGGTCCGTGCCGGCGGTGAGCGGGTCGCCGAGCGGCGTCGGCCCGTACCAGGTGCTGCTGCCGACGTCCGGGTTGCCCGCGGCCTCGACGTAGACGTCGACCCGGTCCTCGGACCACGGCACCGCCTGGTTCCGCGGTGACAGCCCCTTGACGGCGACTCCGTCCGGTCGGAGCACGAGGCCCTCCGCCTGGAAGCCCGGCTGCGTCGTCGTGAACCCGAGGTCGATCGCGAGCTCGACCGCGTGCCGGCCGGCGCGCACCTCGTCGGAGCCGAGCCAGCCCGCCGGCACGTCGCCGGTCATCCGGAACCACGTCGTGCTCCACGGCGCGCCCCACGGCGTCCCGGGCGGCGCCGCGGCGTACTGCTGCGCGACCGCCGTGTCGAACGGCACCGGCTCACCCGGCGCGGTCCAGGCCGTGACGTCGAGCGGCGCGCGGCCGGCGACGACCGCCGGGGCGAGCCGCTCGTGCAGGAACCGCTGGACGCGCTGGACGACGGCGGCGGAGTGCTCGACGGGCATGGTGGACCTTCCTGACGGCGTGCGGTGATCAAGTCGAGAGGGCGGGGGCGGGCGTCAGCCCTTGACGGCCCCGGACATGGCGAACGAGCCCCCGGAGAACCGCTGCACCAGCAGGTACAGCACGAGCACGGGGACGGAGTAGAGGATCGAGAAGGCCGCGAGCCGGCCGTACGCGACCGTCCCGTAGGTGCCGAAGAAGCTGTAGATCGCGACGGCCGCCGGCTGGTTGTCGGGCGAGAACAGCAGCACGAAGGGGACGAAGAAGTTCCCCCACGCCTGCGTGAACACGAAGATGAACACCACGGCGATGCCCTGGCGCATCAGCGGCACGACGATCCGGCGCAGCGCGGTCATGGACCCCGCGCCGTCGACCCAGGCGGCCTCCTCCAGGGACACCGGGACGGAGTCCATGAAGTTCTTGGTCATCCAGATCGCCATCGGCAGCGACGTCGCCGCGAGGAAGAAGATCGTCCCGGGCACCGAGTCGAGCAGCCCCAGGTACACGAACAGCGCGTAGACCGGGACCATCATCGCCGTGATCGGCAGGCAGGTGCCGAACAGGATCGAGTACAGGAACGGCTTGCGGAACCGCATCTGGTACCGGGACAGCGGGTAGGCCGCGAGCACCGACGCCAGCACCGTGAGGACGCCGGTGCCCAGCGACAGCACGAGCGAGTTCCACAGCGGCCGGAACGTGGCCTCCCAGGTGAGGATCTCGGTGAAGTTGTCCGTGGTGATCGACTCGGGCAGCTTGACCGACACCGTCGCGGCGGGGTCGAGCGACGCCAGGACGATCCACGCGAGCGGCACCAGGAACGCGATGCCGACCAGCACCAGGGCGAGCGTGACGAGCAGCCGGCCGGTGCGGCGCCGGGGCGACGCGACGGACGGGACGTTGCGGCCGGCGCGCCGGCGGGCCGACGACGCGACCGGGGCGGTGGGGGCGGTGAGCGCGGCCATCAGTCCACCTCCGGCTTGAGCACGCGGATGTACACGATCGAGAACACGGCTCCGACCAGCAGCGTCACGGTCGCGATCGCCGTGCCGTAGCCGACCTGCGCGAACTTGAACGCCTCCTGGTAGGCCAGCACGGGCAGCGTCGAGGAGTCCGTGCCGGGCCCGCCGCCGGTCATCACCCAGATCAGGGTGAACACCGCGAGGGTCTGCAGGGTCGTGAGCATGAGGTTGGTCGAGATCGACCGTCGTATCATCGGCAGCGTGATCCGGAAGAACCGCTGCGGGCCGGTGGCGCCGTCGATGGCGGCCGCCTCGGTGACGTCCGGCGGGACCTCCGACAGCGCGGCGCCGTAGACCATCATCGAGAACGCGGTCCCGCGCCAGATGTTCGCCAGGATCACCGCGAGCATCGGCACCGAGATGAGCCAGGTCGGGCCCTCGAGCCCGAACCACCCGAGCACCTGGTTCAACGTGCCGTCGGTGGAGAAGAACGCGTACAGCGCGAACGCCGCGACGATCTCCGGCAGCACCCAGGCCACGACGACCAGTGCCGACACCACGGCGCGCAGCGGCTTCGCGGCGGCCCGGAGCAGCAGCGCGAGCGCCATGCCGAGCACGTTCTGCCCGATCACGGCGGACGCCCCGACGAACACCACCGTCAGGACGACCGCCTTCCAGAAGCCGTCGTCGGTGAGCAGCTCGGCGTAGTTGTCCAGGCCCACGAACTCCGGGTTCGCCGCCTTGTAGCCGGTCAGCGCCTGGTTGGTCAGCGAGCCGTAGAACGACCACAGCACCGGGCCGGCCAGGAACACCAGCATGAGCGCGACCGCGGGCAGCAGCGGCAGCAGCCGCAGCGCGGTCCGGCCGGGCCGGCGGCGGGGGCGGCGGAACCCGCCCCTCGACGCCGGCAGGGCCGGCGTGCCAGCCGTCATCAGCCGGCGGCCTGCGTCGCGTCGTCGCCGACGATGGAGACCAGCCCGTCGTCGTAGGTCGCCGCGGCCTCCTCGGCCGTGGCCTGCCCGGTCGCCACCGACTCCGCGGCCACCTGGATGTTCGACGAGATCTGCGAGTAGTCCGGGGTCGCCGGGCGGAAGTGCGTGTAGTCGACCAGCGAGCTGAAGAACTCGAACGACGGGTTGAAGCCCAGGTACTCCGGGTCCTCCGCGACGTCGGTACGCACCGCGATCTGGCTGTTCTCGGTGTCGTACTTGAGCGAGTTCTCCTTGTTCAGCGCGGTGGCGATGAAGTCGAACGCCGCCTGCGGGTCGCCGGCGTGCGCGCCGACCGCGAGGGTCCAGCCGCCGGACATCGAGGTGAAGCCGGGCTCCTGCCCGTCCTGGGTCGGCATCGCGGCCATGCCCAGGGTCTCCTCCCACTCGGGCCAGGCGTTGTCGCCGGTGATCCAGCCGCCGGGCAGCCACGAGCCGTCGACCGCCATCGCCAGCTTGCCCTGCGGCAGCAGCTCGGTGGCGACCCGGGCGCCGACCGACGCGTCGAGCGCGATGTCCAGCGACGGCGCGAGGCCCTCTCCGTAGATCGTCTCGAGGAACGCCAGCGAGTCGGTGAAGCCCTGCGAGCCGGTGATCCACTTCTGGGTGTCGGCGTCGTAGAGCTCGTCGTCCGTGCCGTAGAGCAGCATCTCGAAGCCCTGCATGGTCGTGGCCTCGCCCGCGGCCTTGCCGGCGTACACGTTGATCGGGGTGACGTCGGGCAGCTTGTCCTTGATCGTGCGCGCGGCGGAGAGGATGTCGTCCCAGCTCTCCGGCTGCCAGTCCGTCGGGAGGCCGGCCTGCGCGAACAGGTCCTTGTTGTAGTAGAGCCCGCGGGTGTCGGTGCCCATCGAGACGCCGTACACCTTGCCGTCGTCGCCGAGGCCGGCCTGGCGCGCGGTGTCCGGGAACTGGTCCCAGTCCTCCCACGCCTCGACGTACTCGTCGATCGGCTGCAGGTACCCCGCCGCAGCGTCCGAGCGGATCTGGAACGTGTCCTCGTAGATGACGTCGGGCGCGGTGTCCGCCGAGCCGTTCATCAGCGCGAGCTTCGTGAAGTACTGGTCCTGCTCCGCCTCGATCGGCACGAGGTCGACGGTCATGCCCTCGTTCGCGGCCTCGTACTCGGACTTGGCCTTCTGCAGCAGGTCGTCGAGCTGCACGAACTGCGCGGTCTTCTGGTACGCGACGGTGATCGTCGAGTCGTCGGCGGCGCTGTCGCCACCCCCGCTGCTGCACGCGGCGGTGAGGCCGAGCGCGACGACGGCCCCGGTTGCGATGACGGTCCTCTGCAGACGCATGGATGCTCCTTTGCTCCACGTGCACGGCCCCGGGCGGCGCTGCCCCGGACCCGATAACTACAACGTCTGGATGAATTGCTGTCAAGGGTCCGGGGCGCGCCGAGACGCAACCGTGACGCGCGCCCGACCCGTCGCGACGACACCCGCGCCGCCGGCGAGGGCCGCGGGCGTCAGCTGACCAGCAGCAGGTCCGTCGGCCGCGGGGTGAACGCGCGGCCCAGCAGGATGCAGCCCGCGCCCACGGCGCCGACCTGCGGCCCGAACGCCGACGAGGCGACCGTGAGCGCGTGCCCCCCGGGGACGACGTGCGCCGCGATCTCGGCCTCCAGCGCCGCGGCGGCGTGCGGGGCGATCCGGTCCCACAGCGGGCCGCCCACCAGCACGGCCGGGACGTCGAGCAGGTCGGTGAGCACGCCGGCGGCCATGCCGACGCGCCGGCCCGCGAGCGCGAGCACCTCGCGCGCGCCCCGGTGCCCCGCGTCGGCGGCGGCGCACAGCGCGGTCACCGCGTCGTCCACCGCGCGCGGGTCGGTGCCGTCGCCCCAGCCGGGGAGGTCGACGCCCGCCGCGCGGCCCTGCTCCGCGAGCGCCTCGGCCCGCAGCACCGCGCCCAGGCAGCCGCGCCGGCCGCACCAGCACCGGGCACCCTCGGGGTCGGCGACCAGGTGCCCCGACTCCCCCGCGTTGCCGGACACGCCGCGCACCACCTCGTCGTGCAGCACCGTCGACACGGCGACGCCGGTGCCGAGGTAGAAGAAGACGAAGTCCGACGCGTGCTCGCCGGGGTGCCACAGGTGGGCGCTCGCCGCGGCGATCACGTCCTTGTCCAGCACCGCGCGCAACCCGGTGCGCTCGGCGACCGCGTCCCGCAGCGGCACGTCGTGCCAGCCGGGCAGGTGCGGCGGGTCGAGCACCACGCCGGCCTCGACGTCGATCGGCCCGGGCGCCGCGATGCCGACGCCGAGCACGCGGTCCCGGTCCACGCCCGCCCCGGCGATCAGTCCCTCGATCTCGGCCACCAGGCCGGCGACCACCGCCTCGGGGTCCTCGGGCACCGGCGTCGGCACCTGCGCCCGCGCGACGACCTCGCCCGACAGGTCGAGCAGCACGAACGTCATCGTCGCCGGGTCCAGGTGCACGCCGACCGCGAACCGGCTCACCGGGTTGAGCCGCAGCAGCGTTCCGGGCCGGCCGGGACCGCGGCGCGCCGCCTCGCCCTCCTCGACCACCAGGCCGAGGTCGAGGAGGCGGCGCGCCACGTTCGTCACGGTCTGCGGGGACAGCCCGGTCCGGCGGGCGACCTCGGCCCGGGCCAGGCCCCCGCCGGCGCGCCGCACCACGTCCAGGACGACCGTCTGGTTGAAGTCGCCCATCCGCGGCAGGTTGGTCCCGCGACGCATCCGTGCCTCCGTCCGTCACCCGCCCCGGGGCGCGGCAGCGCGCGCCGGTCGGTCCGACGCATCATGGCAGACGGTCGGCCACCCCCTCGCGCGCGGCCGTGGCCGCGGACCGGGCCCGCGCGCGGACCAGCAGCGTGCCGCCGCCGACCGCCGCGAGGGCGGCGAGCAGGCCGAGCAGCAGCTGCGGGCCGGTGACGGCGAGGCCGCCGCCGGTGCCGGCCGGGGCCGACGCGGCGGGGTCGCCGGCGCTGCCCGGGGCACCGCCGGGGGTGCCGGGCGCGCCCGGGTCGGCAGGGCCGGGGTCGACGGGGCCGGGGTCGACGGGGCCCGGGGTGTCGTTCGGCCGGACCAGCACCGCGACGGTCCGCGCCGGCACGGTCACCGTCCCGGTCGCCGCGTCCCAGGTGGTGGTCCGCACGACGTCGTCCGCGCCCGCGGCCTGCACCGGCGACAGCGCGTAGGTCGCGCCGGCCAGCGCCGGGAGCTCCTGCGTCACGGCGTTCGGGGACGCGTTGAACACCACGAGCAGGCCGTCGAGGTCCGCGTCGACGTCGGGGCCGACCGTGTCGTCCACGTGCATCACGATCACGCCCGGGGTGGCGTCCGCCCCGGCGTCGGGGAACGTCAGCTTCTGCCGGATCAGGTCGGCGTCGCCGAGCCGGAACAGCGGGGTGGAGAACCGCAGCCGCAGCAGGTCGTCCGCCGCCGCGCGGGCCGTGGCGATGTGCGCGGCGGTCGGCTTGAGCGCCGGGTCGGCGAGCAGCGGGCGCATCGGGTCCCACTTCTCGGCATTCGCCCACGCGCCCGGCAGGCCGCGGCCGAAGCCGTTGTCCTGGCCCGTCCAGTCGATGGCGTTGAACCAGTCGCCCGAGTCGTAGCTGTCCCGGTCGAGCGACTTGGACCGCAGCTGGTCCGTGCCGGCGTGCCAGAACGACACCGTCTGGGACAGGGCCGCCGTGGCCTGCGACAGCGTGTTCATCCGCACCCGGTCGTCCATCGAGGTGGTCTGCGGCAGCTTGATCGTCAGCAGGTCGAACAGCGTCTCGTTGTCGTGCGCGTCGACGTAGCTGACCACCTCCTCGGGCGAGTCCGCGTACCCGGCCGGCGCCCCGCGGTAGTCGATCTGGTCGCCACGCAGCACCTCCCCGGTGTGCGTCGGGAGCAGGTAGTCGCGCAGGTTGCCGGCCAGCCCGAGCCGGACCACGTCGGTCGCGAGGCCGAGGTCCTCGAACTCGGCGGCCGACCCCGTGTTCACCGAGGCCGCGTCACCGAGCTGCGCCTGCTGCCCGTTCGGGTCAGTCGCCAGGCCGGTGCCGAAGCCCTGCGTGAACATCGACGAGCCCTCGACCGGCGACCCGCCGTGCACCGCGTCGCGGAGCCGGTCGGAGAACGTGCCGATCCCGGTGCCGCCGAGCTGCCCCTGCGTGGCCTGCTCGAACAGCGCGTTGCCGGCGACCTCGCCGAAGTCCCAGCCCTCGCCGTACAGGTACACCGCCGAGCCGTCGACGCCGTCCGCCTCGACGGTCAGCGCGTCCAGCGCCGCCCGCACGGCCAGCATGTTCTCCCTCGAGTGGTGGCCCATGAGGTCGAACCGGAAGCCGTCGACCTTGTAGTCACGGGCCCAGGTGACCACCGAGTCGACCATGAGCTTCTCGGCCATCGCGTGCTCGGTCGCGACGTTCTGGCAGCAGGTGCTGGTCTGCACCTGGCCGGTGCCGTCGAGCCGGTGGTAGTACCCGGGCACGACCCGGTCCAGCACCGACTTCGCGTCCTGCCCGCTCGCCGCGGTGTGGTTGAACACCTGGTCGAGGACGACGCCCAGACCCATGTCGTGCAGCGCGCCGACCATCGTGCGGAACTCGGCGACGCGGGCGCCGCCGTCCGGGTCGGTGGCGTAGGAGCCCTCCGGCGCGGTGAAGTGCCAGGGGTCGTAGCCCCAGTTGAAGCCGTCGCGCTCGCGGATCGCGCCGACGGCGGCCTGCTGCTCCGTGCCCGCCGGGCCGAACCCCGTGAGGTCGCCGGTCACCGCCTGGGCGGCCCGGTCCTCCTCGATCGACGCGATGTCGAACGTCGGCAGCAGGTGCACCGTGGTCAGCCCCGCGTCGGCGAGCTCGCGCAGCCGCGCGGTGCCGTCCGAGTCCCGGGCGAACGCCAGGTAGGTGCCGCGCTCGGCCTCGGGCACGGTCTGGTCCGCGATCGAGAAGTCGCGGACGTGCAGCTCGTAGATCGTGTGGTCCACGGCCCGCTCGACGACCGGCTGGGCCGTGTCGGCCCACAGCGCCGGGCGGTACGCCGGGTCGGCCAGGTCGACCGCGACGGCGTGCGTGGAGTTCAGCGTCAGGGCGACGGCATACGGGTCGGTGACGACGTTGGTCTCGACCCGGCCGGTCGACGGCACGTAGACCTCGACCTCGTACCGGTAGCGGGCGCCGGCCCAGGTGGCGTCGCCGGACGCGGACCAGGTGCCGTCCGCGGCCCGGGTGGTCGTGACGCGGGTCGGGGCGGTCGCGAGGTCCGCGCCGGGCGCCCAGGTCAGCAGCGTGACGTCCTGCGCGGTCGGGGCCCAGAGCCGGAACGTCGGGGCGCCGCCGGACCAGGTGACCCCGAGGTCCGCGTCGGCGGCGGAGGCGTACAGGTCGTCGAGCACGCCCGGGACCTGGACGCCGGTGAGGGCGGTCAGCCCGTCGGCGTCCGCCTGGGAGACCTGGACCTCGCCGGTGAGCAGCGCGGCCGCGTCCGTCCCGGGCGCGACGCGGAGCGCGACGGCGCCCGCGAGCGCCGGGAAGTCGGCCCGCACGTCCGCGGGCAGCCCTGCCGCGTCGTAGGTCAGCGGGACCTCGCCGGCGCCCACGGGCCCGGTCACAGCGCCGTCGGTCACGCCGATCCCGCCCTCGGCCGCGTGGTGCAGCGCCCAGGTCAGGCCCGCCGGGTCGGCGCCGCCGAGCAGGTCGCGCGGCCAGGCGAGCAGGTCGGCGCGCACCCAGTGCGCCCGCTGCTGCCCGACGCCGGTGAGCGGCGGGTTCTCGACGGTGATCTCCAGCAGGTGCGTCGCGACGTCGTACGCGAACGACACCTGCTCGCCGTCGGACGTCGCGAACGTGTAGTTGTCGCCGCCCACCGCGCCTCCCTGGCCGTAGTTGACGTCCCACGACATCCCGTGGGCGACCTTGACCTGGTACGAGCCTGCCGGGATCTGCGTCGTCGACCACTCGTACACGCCGTCGCCGTCCGGGTCCTTGGCCCAGGTGGCCAGGCAGTCGGGGGCCCAGTCGGCGGGGCAGCCGACCGCGGCCTGGTACGACCCGGGCAGCGTGACGACCGGCCCCTGGGCGGTGTTCTGGAAGTCGCCGGACACCGGGTCCCAGTAGAACGTCACGTCGACGGGCGCGCCTTCCGGGTCGCCGGGCACGGTGTACGCCACGTTCGCGCCACCCACGACGCCGCCGGCGCCGTAGGCCACGTCCCACGTCCCGTCGAGGGCGACCTTGTACTCGTAGTCGCCCGGCAGCAGCGCGAACGTGCCCTCCCAGACGCCGTCGGGTCGCTCGGTGAGCTGGGCGTCGTCGCAGTCGGGCTGCCAGTCGCCGGCGCAGCCCATCGCGGTGTTGTGGCTGCCGGGGACGGACACGGAGGTGAACGCGGGCGCCGGGTCGGCGGCCACGGCGGCCGCGGGGTCGTCTGCGCCGGCGGTCGCGGCGCCGGAGACCAGCAGCGCGCCGGCGGCCAGCAGGGCCAGGACGCGGCGCCGGGCGCCGCGGGGTTCGAGGGGTGTCCGGGGCGCCACGGAAGGGCGCCTACGGGCGTGCGTCATCACAGGACTCCATCGTCGGGGGTGAGCGTCAGCAGCGCGGCTACCTGCGACTGTATCCGCTTGCAGAAAGGTGCTGCAACGACTTGCAGGTACCGGCTGCAAGCCCGACGGCACGAGGCCCACGCCTTCCGGCGCGACCCCCCGAGATCTCGGGGGCGCGGCCGGAAACCGTGGGCCTCGTGCGGGACCGCCCCGCGTCAGTGGGCGAAGTGCCGCGTGCCCGTCAGGTAGAGGGTCACGCCCGCCGCGGCCGCCGCGGCGACGACCTCCTCGTCCCGGACCGAGCCGCCCGGCTGCACGACCGCGCGCACGCCGGCGTCCAGGAGCACCTGGAGGCCGTCCGCGAACGGGAAGAACGCGTCCGAGGCCGCCACCGCGCCGCGCGCCCGCTCGGCGTCGCCCGCGTTCGCCCGCTCGACCGCGAGCCGGCACGAGTCGACCCGGTTGACCTGGCCCATGCCGACCCCGACCGACGCGCCGCCGTCGGCCAGCAGGATGGCGTTCGACTTCACGGCCCGCACCGCGCGCCAGGCGAACGCCAGGTCCGCGAGCGTCGCGGGATCGGCGGCCTCCCCCGCGGCGAGCGTCCAGGTCGTCGGGTCGTCGCCCTCCGCGTCGATGCGGTCGACCTGCTGCATGAGCAGCCCGCCGCTGATCGGCCGGAGCTCGACACCGGCGGACGGCGCGCCCTCGACCACGAGGAGGCGGATGTTCTTCTTCCGGCTCAGCACCTCGAGCGCCTCGGGCTCGTACGCCGGCGCGACGACGACCTCGGTGAACACCTCGGCGATCTGCTCCGCCGCCGCCCGGGTCACCGTGTCGTTGGCCGCGATCACGCCGCCGAACGCCGACACCGGGTCGCAGGCGTGCGCCTTCGCGTGCGCGTCCGCGATGTCCGCGCCGACCGCGATGCCGCACGGGTTGGCGTGCTTGATGATCGCGACCGCCGGGCCGTCGTGGTCGTGCGCCGCGCGCCAGGCCGCGTCCGCGTCGACGTAGTTGTTGTACGACATCGCCTTGCCGTGCAGCTGCTGCGCCTGCGCCAGCCCGGCCGCGCCGTACCCGGAGGTGTAGACCGCGGCGCGCTGGTGCGGGTTCTCGCCGTAGCGCAGCACGTCCGCGCGGTCCCAGGTCGCGCCGACCCAGGCCGGGAAGCCGGTGCTCACGCCGTCGACCTCGTCGGTCGTGGTGGCGACGTTGCCCATCCAGGACGCCACCGCGACGTCGTAGGTGGCGGTGTGCACGAACGCCTGCGCGGCGAGCCGGGTCCGCTCGGCCAGCGTGAAGCCGCCGCCCTGCACCGCGGCGACGACCTCGTCGTACCGGGCGGGGTCCACGACCACCGCGACGCTCGGGTGGTTCTTCGCCGCGGCGCGGACCATCGACGGGCCGCCGATGTCGATCTGCTCGACGCACTCGTCAGGCGTCGCGCCCGAGTCGACCGTCTGCGTGAACGGGTACAGGTTGACGACGACCAGCTCGAACGGGGCGACGCCCAGCTCGTCGAGCTGCGCCAGGTGCTCCGGACGGCGCGTGTCGGCGAGGATGCCGGCGTGCACGCGCGGGTGCAGCGTCTTCACGCGGCCGTCCAGGCACTCGGGGAAGCCGGTCAGCTCCTCGACCCGGGTCACCGGCACGCCGGCGGACGCGATCGTCCCGGCGGTCGACCCGGTGGACACGAGCTCGACGCCCGCGGCGTGCAGGGCGGTCGCGAGCTCGACCAGGCCGGACTTGTCGTAGACGGACAGCAGCGCGCGGCGCACCGGGCGGCGGGTGCTGTCGGCGGTCGGGTCGGCGACGGGCTCGACGGGCGGCAGGGCGTGGGACATGGCGGTCCTCCGTGTGGTCGGTCGGGCACCACGGGGGTGCCGCTCGGGACCTGCGCACCCAGGCGGACGGTGCATCGGCGGGACTGCCTCGGCCGCTCCCTGGTGGTCAGTTCCACCTCGACGCCAGTCACGACCGGGGACGAGCCTAGCCGACCGCGCCGCCGGCGTCGGCGGCTCAGTCCGTCCGGCGGCCCTTGGCGAAGTAGGCGATCGGGCCGACCCAGTTCACCAGGATCGCGAGCCCCCACGCCGCCTTCGGGCCGTTGACCTGCGCCTGCGGCCGCTTCGCCAGGTCGCGGTAGGCCGCGGCCGTCAGCGCGAGCTGCGCCGCGGTGAGGACGACCGTCCCGACCTTGCGGCGTGTGCTGAGCTCGGACCAGTGCTTCCCCGCGCGTGCGTGTCCCATGGCCCGACGCTACGCGGGCGCCTCGCCGCGCGGCAGGGGCCGGAGGTCCCGCACCGGGTGCGGCCCTAGCCGACCGTGACCGTCCGGCCGTCGACGGTGAGCCCGCCCGCGACGATCCGGCCGACCCAGTCGACCAGCAGGCGGCGCTCCGCGACCTTGATCCGCTCGTGCAGCGTCGCCTCGTCGTCGCCGGGTTCGACCGGCACCGCGACCTGCGCCACGACCGGCCCGGTGTCGACCCCGGCGTCGACGACGTGCAGCGTGCACCCCGTGACCTTCGCGCCGAACGCCAGCGCGTCCCGGACGGCGTGCGCACCGGGGAACGCGGGCAGCAGCGCCGGGTGGGTGTTGACGACCCGCCCGGGCCACCGCTCGAGGACCGCCGCGCCGAGGATCCGCATGAACCCGGCCGACACGACGAGGTCCGGCCGGAACACCGCGATCGCCTCCGCGAGCGCGCGGTCCCAGGCGGCGCGGTCGTCGAAGTCGCCGGGCGCCACGACCGCGGTCGGCACGCCCGCGGCGCGCGCGAGGTCCAGGCCGCCGGCCGACGCGCGGTCGGCCACGACGCCGACCACGCGGCCCGGGTAGGCGGGGTCGTCGTGCGCCGCGAGCAGCGCCGCGAGGTTGGTCCCGCCGCCGGACACCAGCACGACGAGCCGGCCGGCGGCGCGGGTGGCGGGTCGGGGCGCGTCGGGGGTGCTGGGGGTGGGGGCGGCCATGACCGCACACCCTAACCGCGCGCCCCGACCGCCCGGGCACACCCCCACCGACCTGCCCGCTCACCTGCCTGCCCCCACCTCCGCCGAGATGGCAACTCTCGGCTGCGCCG
>NZ_JAHVCI010000027.1:0-53338 GCF_019265565.1 Cellulomonas sp. PS-H5 | reverse complement strand
CGCTCCACTCATCTCCACGCCTGGGGGTGGACGGGCGGGCGCGGCCGTCGACGGGCGGGCCCGGGCGCGGTCGGCGAGCATGGGGCGTGGCCTCCGACCTGCACGCGAGCACCCCCGAGAACGCGACCGGGAGCACCCCGGCGTGCCCCGCAGGCCACGGCCGACGCCCGACCCGCGGCCGGTGGCTCGTCGCCACGACCGAGTACGCCGGGCTCACCCCGTACACCGGCGGCATCGGGCGGCACTACGCCTCGCTGCTGCCGGCGCTCGTCCGGCAGGGCGCGGCGGTCGACCTGCTGGTGCTCGCGGACGGCCCCCTGCTCCCCGACCCCGACCTCGGCGGCGTCCGGCTGGTCGGCCACGTCCGCCCGCCGCGCGCCCGGGTCCCCGCGCTGCTCGCCCGCGCGGCCGCCGTGCGCCGCGCCGTCCGCGCCGGTCGCTACGACCGGGTGTTCCTGCCCGAGTGGGCGGCGCTCGGGGTCGGGCTGCCGGCCGGGGCGCCGCTGCTGACCAACCTCGCGACGAGCACCCGGCTGGCGAACGAGGTCGCGGGCTTCACGCCGCCCTCGTTCGGGCTTTGCGGCGGGGCCGTCGTCGCGGTGCAGAGCCGGCTCGAGGACCGGCAGGTGCGGCGGTCGGCGGGCCTGGTGGCGATCTCCCGCGCCATGCTCCGGTGGACCGAGGGCGCGTTCACCGGGCTGCCGCCCGCGCGGGTCGTGCGGAACTGCATCGACGTGGCGCACGTGCGCCGGGCGGCTGGGTCGGCGGCGCTGCCCGCGGGCTGGCCGCAGGACGGGTCACCGGTCGTGCTGTTCCTCGGCCGGCTCGAGCGGCGCAAGGGCGTCACGGACGCGTTCGCGGCGTTCGCGGAGGTCGCTCGGCAGCACCCCACGGCGCGGCTGGTGCTGGCGGGTGCGAGCGGGGACCGGCGGTTCGAGCCCGACCGTCCGACCCTGCTCGGGATGCTGCCGCCCGAGGCCCGCGACCGGGTGACCTGGCTCGGGCACGTCGACGACGACACGCTCTACCGGGCGGTGCGCGAGGCCGCGGTGACCCTGTGCCCCTCGCGCTGGGAGGGGTTCGGCAACGCCGCGCTGGAGGCCAAGGCGATCGGCGGCGCGGTCGTCGTGACGACCGGCAGCGGCTACGACGACTTCTGCGCCGACGGCGAGGACAGCCTCATGGTGCCGCCCGCCGACCCGGCCGCCCTGGCGGGCGCGGTGCTCCGCCTGCTCGACGACCCGGTGCTGGCCGCGACCCTCGGCGCCCGGGCGGCCGCGGGCGCGGAGCACTGGACCGCCGACCCGGTGGCGGCCGACCTCCTGGACGCGGCGGACGCCCTCCTGGGCGCACCCCGCGCCTGACCCCGCTCGCCCCCGCCGCGCGCCCGCCCCGACCACGCGCCGATAGTGCAGCCGACACGTCGAGCGAGTAGCCGGCGACTGCTCGCTCGACGTGTCGGCTGCACTCTCGCGATCGCGAGGACGCGCGCGACGCACGGAGGGGCGACGCGCGCCGGGCGCGCCGCGTGGGCGCGACGCGCGCGTCAGGCGCGGTGCCAGGTGGTGCCGTCCCAGCGGATCGCGCCCGCCTCCGCGAACGCGCGCAGCCAGCCCTCCATCGGCCACCGGCCCCAGCGGCGCGCGAACCGCGCGCCGTTGCGCAGGACGTCGTCCAGGTGCTGCCACGGCGGGCTGCTCGTCGGGTGGTGCTGGTGGTAGGCGTGCGCCCCGCCGACCCAGGCCAGCGGAACGCCCGCCGCGCGCAGCGCGTAGCCGTAGTCGGTGTCCTCGCCGCCGTAGCCCTCGTACCCCTCGTCGAACCGGGGTCCGTCCGCCCAGCGCCGCGCGGTCAGGGCGAACGACAGCGACCAGAACAGGTCGTACCCGCCGTCCCCGGCCACGACGACCTCGCCGTCCGCGGGCGCGGGCCGCGCCGGGTGCGGGCGGGTGGCGGCCGCGAGCGCCGCCGGGTCGTCGACGACCGCGCCGGCCGGCAGGTAGGTGACCGGCCCGCACAGCACGGCGTCCGGGTGCACGTCGGCCGCGGCGGCGTACCGGTCCAGCAGGTCGGCCCCGGGCACGCAGTCGGCGTCGAGCAGGACCAGCAGGTCGGCGCCGAGCGCCACCGCCCGGTCGGCGCCCGCGTTCCGCGCCGCCGCGAGCCGCAGGCCGTCCGGCCCGGGCGGCACCCGGAGCACCGCGTCGGCGTCGAGGGCGGGCGGCTCGTCGGCGCCGACCCACACGACGACCGCGAGCACCGCCGGGTCCCGCCGGATCGCCGCGAGCTGCCGGCGCAGGTGGTCGACCCGCGGGGCCGAGCACAGGGTCACGACGGCCCGCCGACCCGCCCGGCGGGGCCCGTCGCTCCCGGGAACGCCGGACGCGCCGGGCACAGGCCCGCGAGGCACGGACGCCCCCTCCCCGGACGCGGCCTCCCCAGCCGCCCCGGCCCCGGTCACCACGCGCCCCGCCCGCGCGCCACGTCCGCGATCGCCTCCGCGGCCCGCGCCGCCGCCCCCGACGTCCCCCACACCGACCAGTCGGGCTCCAGCGCCTCGGCCCGCTCCAGCACCTCGGGCCAGCGCGCCGGTTCCGGCCACGCCGGCTCGACGACGGCGAGCCCGGCCCGCCCCAGGGCGCGGGCGGTGACCGCCTGCTCGTCGAACGGCCGGTCCTGCGGCACGACCACGGCCCGGGCCCCCGCGACCGCCAGGTCCGCGACCGAGTTCTGCCCGGCGAACGACACGACGGTCCCGGCGGACGCCAGCGCGTGCCACGGGTCGTCCGTCCAGGTCCCGCCCGCCCCGAGCGCCGTCCACCGGTGACCGGGCGTCACCCGCGCCGCGGCGTCGAGGTGCTCCGCGGTCACGCCCGAGCCGCCGCGGCCGCCGAGCACCAGCACCCCGGCGCGCTCGCCGGCGGGCACCTCGCGGCCGTCGAACCGGCTGATCCCGCCCGTGAACACGACCCGGTCGCGCACGGCGTCCAGGTGCGGGGCGGGGACGACGTCGGCGGGCCACGGCGCGAGCACCCGGGCGGCGGCGCGCAGGCCGAGGGCGTGCGGCTCGTCGTCGCGGACCCCCGGCTGCGCGACGAGCACCGGCGGGACGCCGAGCAGCCGGGCGAGCACGGTGACCTCGACCGACACGTCGACGACCACCGCCGCGGCGCCCCGGGTGTCGAGCTCGCGGGCGATCCGCGCCAGCCGCCCGCGGTGGCCCGGGTGCAGCAGCGGCGCCCAGTGCAGCAGCCCACCCGCGGCGGGGTCGGCGTCGGCCGGACTGCGGCCGGTGCCGGGGTCGGGCTCGTCGTCGCGCTCCAGGCGGACCCAGTCGACGTGCGCGGGCAGCCCCGCGGGCTCCGGCAGCGTGCTCAGGGCCACGACCTCGGCGTCGAGGTGCGGCGCGACGGCGCGCAGCCGGCCGAGGTGCCCCGACCCGTGGTGGTGCACGTACCAGGCGACGGTCGGCCGGGTCACGCGATCAGCTCCGCGCCGGTGCCGCGCTGGGCGACCAGCGCGCGGAACACCCGCTCCAGGGCGTCGACCCGGGCGTCGAGCCCGTAGTGCCGGCGGGCCGAGGCGCGCACGGCCACCCGGAAGCCCGGCTCGGCCGCGGCCCGGGTGGCGAGCCGGCCCGCGGCGTCCGCGAGGGCGGCCACGTCGCCCCGGGGCACGGCCGACATGCCGGTCGCGGTGCGCGCGATCTCCCGGATGCCGCCGGCCCCGAACGCCGCGACCGGCGTGCCGCACATCAGCGCCTCGGGACCCACGAGCCCGAACGGCTCCTCCCAGGCCGGCGTCCCGAGCGCGCACGCGCTGCGCCCGATCAGGCGCGCGAGGGCGGGCTGGTCCAGCAGGCCGACGTACCGGACGCCGTCGCCGACGTGCGGCAGCACGTGCCGCTCGGCGTACTCCCGGTCGCCGATCCGGCCCGCGATGGTCAGCTCGCGGCCGAGCAGGCGCGCCGCCTCGATCGCCAGGTGCGGCGCCTTCTCCGGCACGAGCCGGCCGGACCACACCAGGCCGTCGCCGCCCGGCCCGGCCGGCCAGTCGGCGGCGTCGATCCCGTTCGGGAGCACGGTGGCGTCGACGACCGGCGCCCACTCGCGCCGGGTGTGCGCGCTGACCGCCAGGAACCGGGTGCCGCGGGCGTGCGCGGCGGCGTCCACCAGCTCCGGCTCCAGCGGCGTGTGCAGCGTCGAGACCATCGGCACCCCGAGGTCCGCGGCCCGGCGGAGCGGCAGCCCGTGCAGGCAGTGGTTGGAGATGACGTCGTACCGTGCCGGGTCCCGGGCGATCACGTCGAGCGCGCGGTCGAGCGCGGGGACGGACCGCTCGAGGTACGCGTCGGGGTAGTGCGAGTCGGTGGCGCGGGCGCCCGCGGGCCAGTCGAGGGTCGGGAGCGCGAACTCGGCCGGCCCGCCCTCGAGGAAGTCGGAGCCCTGCACCGCGATGAGCGAGACCTCGTGCCCGCGGGCGCGGAGCGTGCGCACCTCGTTCCACACGGCCGACTCCAGGCCGCCGGCGTGCGGCTGCCGGATCGGGAAGCGCAGCGGCGCGACGACGACCACCCGCAGGGGGGAACCGGTCACCGGGACCCCCCGGCGAGCAGGTCGCGGTACAGCGCGGCGTGCTGCTCGGCGGCGGCGCGGTCGGCCGTCAGCCGCTCGGCGCGCCGGTCGCGGACCAGCGCGGCGCGCTCGGTGGTCCCGGGGCGGGTCGACGTCTCGGCGGCGAGCAGCCGGCGGAGGGCACCCGCCAGCCCCGCGGCGTCGCCGACCGGCCCCGACGTCTCGACCGAGCCGTCAGGGTGCTGCTCGGCGTAGTAGCCGACGGCCGGCGCCGCGACGGGGACGCCGAGGTCCCAGCAGAGCTCCAGCCAGCCGGAGTGCGTGCCGTGCGCGTAGGGCAGGACGCACGCGTCGAGCCCGGCGAGCGCGGCGGCGAGGGCGTCGTCGTCCAGCCGGTCGTGCTCGACCAGGTCGACGGCCGGACCGGCCGCGGCGCACAGCGCGCGGACCTCCGCGCGCGCCGCCTGGTCCCGGACGGCGCGGTGCAGCCGCACCTCGGCCCGGACGGCCACGCCGGACGCGCGCAGGTCGGCGACGGCGGCGAGCAGCGCGCGGGTGGCGGCGGGGGCGTCGACGTTCGGGCGGAGGTCCTTGAGGTGCAGGCCGACGACGCGCTCGCCGCCGGGCGCGCGAGGCGCCCCGTCGTCGGGGATCTCGCCCAGCAGCCGCGGGTGCGGCACGACCCGCGCGTCCCGTCCCCAGCGCGCGCGGATCTCCGCGGCCGCGCCGGGCGTGAGCGTGACCAGCGCGTCCGCGCCGGGGACCAGCACGTCGAGCTGCGCGCGGTACCCGTCCTGGTCCGTCAGCTGGGGGTGCTCCAGGTCGTGCACCGTGACCACGACGGGCCAGCCCTGCTCGCGCGCCGCGGCGAGCGTGCGGGCCAGGTGCTCGGGCGCGAACGACTCGGTGCCGAAGTGCACGTGCAGCAGGTCCGCCTCGGCGGCGTGCGCCCGCACCCACGCCGGGTCGAGCACGACGGGCGGCCACCAGCGGCCCGGCTCCGCGCCCGGCGGGGTGGGATCGGGCAGCAGCTCGACCCCGGCCGCGGCGGTGACCCGCGCGACGTACGGGTGGCCGGCGGGCACGGAGGCGACGCGGACCGTGCGGCTCGTGGACCGCGGCGCGCCGGCGGTCGGTGCCAGGAGCTGCGACATGCGGTCCTCTCGTCGTCGCGGGCGCGCTGCCCGGTCCCCGAGCAGCGCGGCGTCGCGGTGGTGCGGGAAGTGTCGCGCGGTTGCCGCCTCCCCGCGACTCGACCACGATTGCCGCGATGACCAGGACCGACACCCCCGCGCTCCTCCTCACGGGCCCGCCGCGGCACGGCGTCGTCCGGTACGCGGGCGACCTCGCCGCGCACGTCCGCGCCCTCGACGCGGACGCACCTGTGCTGCGCGTCGAGGACCCGACCGACCTGCCGGCCGCGGCCGCCGGGCTGGGCCGGGCGCACCTGCACGTCACGGACCGGCTGCTCGGGCCCTCGCCCGACGCGGCGGCCGACGTGGTCGAGCGGCTCGCAGCGGCGTGCCGGCTCACGGTCACGCTGCACGACGTCCCGCAGGAGTCGGACGGCCCGCGCAACCTCCCCCGGCGCACGGCGGCGTACGCGCGGGTCGCCGCGGCGGCGGCCGGGGTCGCGGTGAACAGCCGGCACGAGGCGCTGCTGCTCGCGGAGCACGGGGTGCTGGCCGACGGGCGCGCGCAGGTCGTGCCGCTCGGCGCCGCCGCCGCCGGCGCGGCCGCGGCCCCCGCCCCGCAGGGCGCCGGCGCCCCGCTCGTCGCCCTCGTCGCCGGCTTCCTCTACCCGGGCAAGGGCCACGACGACGTCGTCCGCGCCGTCGCCGACGCCGCGGACCTGCTCCGCGCGGCCGGCACCCCGCCGGGCGAGGTGGCGGTCGTCGCGGTGGGCGGCCCGTCCGCCGGCCACGAGGACGAGGTCGACCGGCTGCGGGCCCTGGCGGAGGGGCGCGGCGTCGCGCTCCGGGTGACCGGCGGCCTGGACGACGACGCGTTCCACGAGGCGCTGCGCGGGCCGGGCGTCCCGGTCGCGGCGCACCGGCACCTGTCGGCGTCGCGCACCCTGCTCGACTGGGGCGAGGCCGGGCGGCGGCCGCTGGTCGTCGACTCGCGGTACGCCCGCGAGATGGCCGACCTGCGCCCCGGGACGCTCGCGCTGTACCCGCCGGACGACCTGCCCGCCCGCCTCGCGCGCGCCTGGGCGGACCCGGCGGCGACCGCGCTGCCGGCGGGGGCCTCGCTCGCGCCGACGCTCCGGGACGCGGCGGCGGCGTACCTCGCGTGGTGGGCCGGCGACGCCGGCGCGTCCGGCGGGGCCGCCGCGTGACGTCCGCCGGCCGCCCGCTGCCCGGCAACCGGTGGGACCTGCTCGACGGCGTGGTCGCGGAGGCGCCGCCGACGGTCTCGGTGGTCGTCGTGCACTACGACCAGCAGGCCGAGCTCGACCGCACGCTGCACGCGCTGGCCCGGCAGGACCACCCGGCCGACCGGACCGAGGTGGTCGTGGTCGACGACGGGTCGCCGGAGCCGCCCCGCGTGCCCGACGGCGTCCGGCTGCTGCGCCAGGAGGACCGCGGGTTCCGGGTCGCCGCCGCGCGCAACCTCGGCGCCGCGGCCGCCACGGGCGACGTGCTGGTGTTCCTCGACGCGGACACGGCGCCGGAGCCCGGCTACCTCCGCGCGCTGGCGCGGCTGCCCGCGCTCGCCCCCGACTGCCTCGCCGTGGGGCGGCGGCGGCACGCGGACCTGGGCGGGGTGCCCGCGGACGCGCCGGTCGAGCGCGCCGGCCCGGAGCACGAGCTGACCGAGCCCGCCTGGCTCCTGGACGGCTACCGGCGCAGCCGCGACCTGCTCGACGCGGACGACCGGTCCTACCGGTACGTGATCGGGGCCGTGACCGCGTGCAGCCGCGCGCTGTTCGCCGAGGTCGGCGGGTTCGACGAGGGGTTCTCGGCCTACGGCGGCGAGGACTGGGAGTGGACCTACCGCGCCTGGCTCGCGGGCGCCGTGCTCGCGCACGTCCCGGAGGCGGTCGCCTGGCACGACGGGCCGGACTGGTCCGGCCGGGACGAGGCGTCGCGCGTGGCGAAGAACGCCGAGACGCTGCGGCTCGCGGAGCTGGTGCCGGTGCCGGGGTCCCGGCCGCGGGGCCTGCCGTCCGGGCGGGTCGACGTGCTGGTGCACCCGCCCGCCGGCGACGCGTCGGCGGCGCAGCGGTTCGTCTCGGTCGACTCCGTGCTGGCCGCGCTGCCGGGCGCCGAGGCCGCGCCGGACCCCGACAGCCCCGGCGGCACCGCCGACGACCCGCGTCTCGACCGCGTCCGCCTCGACGTCGTCCTCGACCGCCCGCTCCGTGCGACCGACCCGCGCGCGGTCGCCGAGGCGGTCGAGCGGGTGGCCGCCGAGGGCCTCGGCGAGCTCGCCCTGCTGACCCCGGACGGCGCGCCGCTGCTCCGGGTCGTGTCCCGGCGCGCCCGCGCCCGCGAGCGCCGCTGGGGCCGGGACGACCTGTTCCCGCGCGCGACGTCCGCGACCGAGGGCCTGGTCCCGCTGACGGACGAGCCGGACCTGGAGGCCTACCTCGGCGGCTGGTGACCCGCTCAGCCCGCGGCGTCCACCGCCGCGTCCGCCCGCGCCGCCGCCACGACCGCGCCCCGCTCCGTCGCCGGGAACCGGGCCAGCACGGCGGCCAGCGTCCCGGCGTCCTCGTTCGCGCCGAACGCCTCGGCGTGCGGCTGCAGCGCCACGCTGTCCGCGAGCGACCCCGCGGGCACCGGGTCGAAACCCAGCGCGTCCACGAACGCCGCCACCTCGGCCGCGGCCGCCGCGTCGTCCGCCGCGACCGCGATCGCCCGCCGCCCCGGCGAGCCCGCGGGCAGCGGGCCCTCGTCGAGGTCGTGGTACCCCATGTGGTTGAAGGCCTTGACCACGCGCGCGCCCAGCAGCGCCTCGGCCACCAGGGCGCTGGTCGCCACCGCGGGGTCAGCGAGGTCGGGGCGCTCGCCGTCGGTCTCCCACCAGTAGTTCATCGCGTCGACGACGAGCCGGCCGGCCAGCAGGTCGCCCTCCCGCTCGACCACCTCGGGCAGCCGGCCGAGCGGCAGCGCGAGCACCACGAGGTCCGCGCGCGCCGCGTCGCGCGCGTCGACGGCCCGGGCCCCCGGCGCCAGCACCTCGACGATCAGCCGGATGCGCTCCGGGTCGCCCGAGCCCGCGACCGCCACGTCGTACCCGGCCGCCACCGCGAGCCGCGCCAGCACGGTGCCGACCTTGCCGGCCCCGAGGATCCCGACGGTCGTCACGCGGCGCCCTCCGCGAGCAGGTCGCGCACCATCGGCGCGACGCGGCTGCCGAACAGCTCGACGGCGCGCAGCCGGTCGCTCACCCGCAGCGGGCCGCCGGTGTAGACGAGGTCGAACCGGCTCACGTCGAGGCCGGACACCGTGCGCGCGATCTTGCGGGCGACCGTCTCCGGCGAGCCGACGTAGAGCGAGCCGTGCGCCACCTCCGCGTCGAACTCCGCGCGGCGCAGCGGCGGCCAGCCGCGGTCGGCACCGATCGCGTCGCGCATCTGCTTGTACGGGCCGTAGTACGCCTCGAGCGCGGCCTCGTCCGTCTCGGCGACCAGGCCGTGCGAGTGCACGCCGACCCGGCCCTCGGGGGTGCCCAGCTGCGCGGTGGCCCGCCGGTACAGGTCGACGTACGGCCGGAACCGGTCCGGCTCGCCGCCGATGATCGCGAGCATGAGCGGCAGGCCGTAGTGCGCCGCGCGGACCACCGACTGCGGCGAGCCGCCGACGCCCACCCAGGTCTCCAGGCCGCCTGCCGTCTTCGGGTAGACGTCGGCCGCCTCCAGCGGGGCGCGGGTCGTGCCCGACCAGGTCACCGGCTGCTCGCGGAGCAGCTGGGAGAACAGCTCGATCTTCTCCTCGAACAGGACCTCGTAGTCCTGCAGGTCGAACCCGAACAGCGGGAACGACTCCGTGAACGACCCGCGGCCGAGCATCACCTGAGCGCGCCCGCCCGAGAGCGCGTCGAGGGTGGCGAACCGCTGGAAGACGCGCACCGGGTCGTCGGAGCTCAGCACAGTGACGCCGGACGCGAGCCGGATCCGCTCGGTGCGGGTGGCGATGCCGGCGAGCACGGTCTCGGGCGAGGACAGCGCGAAGTCGGGCCGGTGGTGCTCGCCGAGCGCGATGACGTCGAGGCCGACCTGGTCGGCGAGCACGGCCTCGTCGACCACGCGGCGGATCGCCTCGGGGTGGCTGAGCAGGCGCCCGGTGGCGTCGTCGGTCGGCAGGTCGCCGAAGGTGTCCAGGCCGAGCTGCAGGGCGGTCATGACGGGGTCCTCCCGGGTCGTCGTCGGCACCCATCGTGCGCGATGCTGATTGAACAATCAACTATCGCCACGGATTCCGCCCGGGAACGACCCCGGCCCCGACGCCGTCAGGCCACGACCGTGCGCGCCGGCGCCGCCGACCGCACCGCGCTGCCCACCGTCGACTCCCGCGCCACGACCTCGAAGTCCGTGATCACCTCGACGTGCTCGTCCGGCGCCGTCCCCGCGACCCGCGCCAGCAGCAGGTCCACCGCGGTCTGCGCGATCTGCTCCCGCCCGGGCGCGACGGAGGACAGCGGCGGCGACGCGTACGCCGCGTCCTCGATGTCGTCGAACCCGATCACGGCGACCTCCTCGGGCACCGCGATCCCCCGGTCGTGCAGGGCGTGCAGCGCGCCGATCGCGAGGGCGTCGTTGAGCCCGAACACCGCGTCGATCTCGGTGCCGGAGTCGAGCATCCGCTCCATCGCCTCCGCGCCGGTCGACCGGTGCCACAGCCCCGCCTCGCCGAGCAGCGCCGGGTCGAGCGGGAGGCCCGCCTCCGCGAGCGCCTCCTCGTACCCCCGCTGGCGCAGGGCGGCGCTGCCGACGGTCTCGCCCTCGTGCGACCCGATGAGCGCGATCCGCCGGCGGCCGGTCTCGATCAGGTGCCGGGTCGCCGCGCGGGCCGCCTCGACGTTGCTCATCGTCACGTGGTCGGCGGGGCCGCCGAAGATCCGCTCGCCGAGCAGCACCATCGGGAAGTCGACCGCGAACGACGCCCGGTCGTCGGTCCCGAGCGCGAGCGGCGAGAAGATCAGCCCGTCGGTCAGGTGCCGGCGCTGGCCGTGCAGCACCTCGAGCTCGCGCTCCCGGCTGGCGTTGGTCTGCTCGATCAGCACGATCACGCCGCGGCGCTCGGCGGCCTGGATCACCGAGTCCGCGAGCTCGGCGAAGTACGGCAGGCTCAGCTCAGGCACGGCCAGGCCGATCATCCCGGTCCGGCCCTGGCGCAGGTTCCGGGCCGACAGGTTCACCCGGTAGCCGAGCTGCTCGATGGCGGCCTCGACGCGGTCCTTGGTGCCCGGGCGGATGTACGGGTACCCGTTGATGACGTTCGAGACCGTCTTGATGGACACCCCGGCCAGCGCCGCGACGTCCTGCATGGTCACGCCCGCCTGGCGCCGCTTCCCGGTCACCGGACCACCTCCTCCGCCACGTGCTGCCCGACCCGGTCCCTGCCGATGCGGCCGGGGTGGGTCCGGTCGTCACCGGCCGCCGAGCCCGGTGGTGGCGACCGCCTTGACGATCTGCCGCTGGAACAGCATGAACAGCAGGATCAGCGGCAGGGCGGCGATCACGGCCGACGCCATGGTCTGGGCGTAGATCGTGCCGTAGGCGTTCTTGACCGTCGACAGACCCACGGGGAGCGTCATCAGGTCGGGGTTGTTCGTGACGATGAACGGCCACAGGAAGTTGTTCCACGCGCCGATGAACACGAAGATCGCGACCGCCGACACGATGGGCCGGGAGATCGGCAGCACGATGGACCAGAAGGTCCGCCAGTGCCCCGCCCCGTCGACCCGCGCCGCGTCCTCGATCTCCTGCGGCACCTCCGCGAAGAACTTGCTGAAGATGTAGACCATCACCGGCGCCACCAGCTGGGGCAGGATCACGCCCTGGTAGGTGTCGACGAAGCCCAGGGCCTCCATCTGCCGGAACAGCGGCACGATGAGGATCTGGCCGGGGACCGCGATCAGCGCGATGGTGGCCGCGAACAGCAGGTTCTTCCCGCGGAACCGGGTGCGGGCGAATCCGTAGCCGGCCAGCGCGCACGCCGCGACGGTGAGGATCGTGACCGACCCGGCGACCAGCAGCGTGTTCGCCATCCAGCGCGGCACCTCGCCGCGCTCGAACACCGTGCGGTAGTTCTCCAGCGTGAACCCGCCGTCCGGGAACCACTGCAGCGGCACGGACTGGGCCTGCGCCTCGGTCTTGAACGAGGTGTCGACCGCCCAGAGCATGGGCAGCAGCCAGGACAGCGCGAGCACCACGAGCAGGACCACCGACAGGACGGTGGCGACCTTGCTGCGGCCGAGCACGAGGCTGCGGGTGCGGCGGTTCTCCTCCCGGCGCTCCGCGTAGGCGCGGCGGAACCCGCCCGTCGCGGGGGCGGTGAGCGTGTCAACGGCCACGGCGCTGCTCCTTCCGGCGAGCGGTGGTCAGCACCTGGAACCCGACGGCGACCACGATGATGAGCGCGAAGTAGATGTAGGACATCGCCGAGGCGTAGCCCATCCGGTACCCGGTGAAGCCGGTGTCGTAGATGTACTGCAGGATCGGCCGGGTCACCCCGTCCGGGCCGCTGCCGCCGTTGAAGGCGATGAACATCTGGTCGAACACCTTGAGCGACGCCAGGACCTGCAGCACCGTGATGAGCACGGTCGTCGACCGGAGCTGGGGCAGCGTGATCGACCACAGCCGGCGCCAGGAGCCCGCGCCGTCCAGCGCCGCGGCCTCGTACATCTGGTCCGGGATGGCCTGCAGCGCCGACAGGTACAGCAGGAAGTTGAAGCCGACGGTCCACCAGAGGGTTAGCAGGGCCATCGACCACATGGCGACGCTCGGGTCGGTCAGCCAGCCGACCTTGTCCAGCCCGAGCCGGTCGAGCCAGTAGTTGAAGAAGCCGATCTCGGGCTGGTAGAGCCAGACCCAGATCTGCACCACGACCGCGACGGGCAGCATGTACGGCGCGAAGAACGCCAGCCGCCACACCCACTGGCCCGGCAGGCCGGTGTAGACCAGCAGCGCCATCGCCAGCGCGATCACCACCAGGGGGATCGTGCTCATCAGGGTGAACGCGACGGTGTTGCCCAGCGTGGACCACATGACGGGGTCGCCGAACGCCTCGGCGTAGTTGTCGAACCCGACCCAGCCGCCGTTGCCCATCAGCGACTGCTCGGTGAAGCTCAGGCCGAGGCCCCACAGCGTCGGGACCACCAGGAACAGCACGGCGATCACGACGAACGGGATGACGAACGGCCAGCCGCTGCCCTCGCGGCGGCTGCGGCCGCGCCGGGTGGGGCGGTCGGGGGTGCGCGGCGGCGAGACGGTGCCGGTCGCCTGCGACTGGGACGGTGTGGTGACGGTGCTCATGTCTGCGATCCCTTCCGTCACGCCGGCGGCTTGGTCTTGAGGGCGGCGTCGAGGCTGCCGATCAGGCGGTCGACGGCGGCCTCGGGGGACGACTTGTCGAGCCAGGCGCCCTGCAGCGCCTCGCCGACGCGCGCCTGGAAGTCCGACCCGGAGCCGGTGAACCAGGCCTGCGGGTCGAAGACGGCCTCCTCGCTCGCCGCGGCGTAGTGCGACTGCGGCACCTTGGCCTGGTACTCGGCGGACTCGGTGACCTCGCGGTTGGCCGGGATGTGCCCGCCGTCGGACCAGAGCAGCGACTTGTTGAGCATCGCCGCGACCGTCGCGTAGGCCGCCTCGCGCTTCTCGGGGTCGAGGTTGACCTGGTGCGGCAGCACGAACACGTGCGAGTCGCCGTAGGTGGCGGGGGTGCCGAAGATGTTCGGCATCGGCATGGCGTCCACGTCGACGCCGGCCGTCAGGAACGACTGCAGCTCCCAGTTGCCGTTGAAGCACATGCCGACGCGGCCGGTGGAGAAGTTCGCGACGGCCGACGGGTAGTCGGAGTTCGCGATGGCCACGGTGTCGTCGAGCCAGGACTGCACCCAGCTCACCGACTCGACCAGCGCGTCCCGGTCCAGCTCCGCGGGCTGCCCCGGGTTCAGCACGACCTCGTTGCCGGTCTGCGCGTACAGGCCCCAGAGCATCCGGGACATCTGCGCGCCGTCGCCGGTGTAGCCGTAGCCGACGCCCGCGTACCCGGTGACCTCCGCCATGGCCCGCCCGGCCTCGATGAAGCCGTCGGGCGAGTCGACGCCCGCCAGCTTCCCGTCCGGACCCAGGATCCCGGCCTGGTCGGCCAGCCCCTTGTCGAAGAACAGCAGGAACGCGTGGAAGTCGAGCGGGACGGCCCAGAGCTTCCCGTCGATCGTCGCCCGGTCCCACAGCGCCGGCGGGAACATGTCCTCGGTGACGCCGTGCTCGGCGAGCAGGTCGAGGTCCCAGGGGTCGAGCACCCCGCCCGGGACCCAGCCGGCCACCCGGGTCAGGTGCATGACCGCCAGGTCGGGGGCGCGGCCGCCGACCGACGCCATGATGAGCTTGGTGTAGTACGGCGCGCCCCAGGTGAGCACCACGGGGTCGATCCCGATGGCCGGGTTCTCGTCCTGCACCTCGGTCATCATCTGCTGGAAGATGCCGCCGTCACCGCCCGTGAACAGGTGCCAGAGCTGGATCCGCGTCTGGTTCGACGCGGCAGCGGCGTCGCCGCCGCACCCGCTCAGCGCCCAGGCCGTCCCGAGGGCACCGGCCCCCGCCACGGCTCCCCGGAGCACGGACCGGCGGCTGTACGCCGCTCGCCCCGGACCCCCGCGAGCTCCTGAGATCATCCTCGACCTCCCGCCTCCGCCGGCGCGCACGGCACCGGAGGGTTTTCATCGTTGAAGAACCGCTCGGCAGTGAATCAGGACGGGACAAACCCCGTCAAGGGGTGACGATCCACCCCGGTGTGCCACGTGGCAACACGGCGCGCCGGTGCGCCCGGGAAGCGGTGCCCGCGGGTGCGCCGAGCGCCCCGGCGCGGGGCCTCGCGACGCCACCCAGGCGTCGACCGCGCGGGCGCCGCGCCATCCCCACCCGATTCTCGCGGCACGACCCGATCGATCGGGGTGCACCGCGAGAATCGGGTGGGAACCCGGCGGGCGGCAGGAACGCAGCCGGCGGCGGGCCTCCCGGTGCGCGTGCCCCGGGCACGACGAGGGGCCCGGCACTCGGTGCCGGGCCCCTCGTTCACGTCGCCGCTCGCGCGGCGGCCGTCACTTCTTGTTGCGACGCTGGTGACGCGTCTTGCGCAGCAGCTTGCGGTGCTTCTTCTTCGCCATGCGCTTGCGGCGCTTCTTGATGACGGAGCCCATGGGGTCCTCGCTTCCTGTGGCGAGCGCTCGCAGCGCCCCGCCGGGTCGTGGTCGATCGACGCGCGGCACGACGAACGCCCACGCACGGGAAAGTCCGCCCCTACCTTACGCGATCGGCGACGCCGTCCGCGACGCGCCGGTGCGCGACCGCCCCGGGGCGGGCGCGCGGTCCGCGCGGGTCAGGAGGACAGGCGGCCGGCGCGCGGCCCGCCCTCGTCCGCCTCGCCCTCGGCCTCGAGGTCGAGCCGGGCGGTCGCGAGGTAGTGGTCGAGCGCGTCCTGGGGCACCCGGAACGAGCGGCCGACGCGCACCGCGGGCATCTCGCCCGAGTGGAGCAGCCGGTACACCGTCATCTTCGAGACGCGCATGACCTCGGCGACCTCGGCGACGGTGAGGAACCGCACCCGCGGGGGCTGCTCGCTGGTCATGGCCGCTCTTCTCGCTCGTGCGCGCACGACCCGTGCGCGGAACTGGGTGCACACAGGTGCCGCGACGACACCTTAGAGCCTGCTGAGGCTGGTGTGAAAGGGGAGACGGGTGGGACCACTCCCCGGAGTGCATCCACCCTCCCGCACCACCCTCGCGGGCGCCTCCCGGGGCGGGCGGGGTCAGTCGTGCAGCGGGTCCAGGCCCAGGAGCGGGAAGGCCGCCGAGCGGGTGGCTCGGACGGCGCGGTCGACGTCGTCCGCCGGGTCGAAGCCGTCCGCCCAGGGGCGCCACGCCGGCCCCGCGCCGTCGGACATCGACCCCGGGGCCTCGCGGCCGTAGAGCGCGACGACCTGGTCCAGCCAGGCCTGCGGCATCCGCGTCGCCGGGTCGACCGGGGCGTGCGCCGCGACCCCCAGCAGGTGCGTCCACGCGCGCGGCACCACGTCGACCACCGCGTACCCCCCGCCGCCGAGCGCCAGCCACCGGCCGCCGGACACCTCGTGCGCCAGGTCGTGCAGCCACTCGGACACCAGCCGCTGCGCGTCGACGGAGACGTCGAGGTCGGCGATCGGGTCCTCGACGTGGGTGTCGCAACCGTGCTGCGTGACCAGCACCTGCGGGGCGAACGCCCGGAGCACCGGCGGCACCACGGCGTCGACCGCGCGCAGCCAGCCGGCGTCGCCGGTGTGCGAGGGCAGCGCCAGGTTCACCGCGCCGCCGGGCGCGCCGGGTCCGCCGGTCTCGTCCGGGAAGCCGGTCCCCGGGAACAGGGTCGCGCCGCTCTCGTGCACCGAGACCGTGAGCACCCGCGGGTCGTCCCAGAACGCGCGCTGCACGCCGTCGCCGTGGTGCGCGTCGACGTCGACGTAGGCCACCCGCTCGGCTCCGGCCGCGAGCAGGGCACGGATCGCCACCGCGGCGTCGTTGTAGACGCAGAACCCGGACGCCGCACCGGGCATCGCGTGGTGCATCCCGCCGGTGAGGTTCACGGCGTGGTCGGCGCGACCCTCCCAGACGGCGAGCGCCGCCTCGCGGCTGCCGGCCACGATGCGCGCCGCCGCCTCGTGCATGTGCGGGAACACCGGGTCGTCCTCGGTCCCGATGCCGCGGGCCGGGTCGCCGGCGCCGCCCGCGGACGCGCGCCGCACGGTCGCGACGTACTCCGGCTCGTGCACGGTCTCGAGCTGGGCGTCGGTCGCGGGCTCGGCGCCCACCACCTCGACGCCCGGCAGGTCCAGCAGCCCCAGCGCCCGCGCGAGCCGCACCGTGAGGTCCAGCCGCAGCGGCGCCATCGGGTGCCCGGGGCCGAAGTCGTAGTCGAGGAGCTCGGGCGTCCACACCACGCGCACCCGGGCCGTCATGCCCACACCGTAGCCGCTGACCGGCCGCACCCACCCGCTCGTGCCACAGTGGTGCTCCCCGCGCGCTCGCACGCACGGGCGCACGCGGCGGCGACCTGCCCCGCGCGCGGACGCGGTGCACGGCAGGAGGGCGGATGGCACGGGGCCTCCCCGGGGTGGTCTGGTCCGGGCGCGAGCTCGTCGACCGGCTGGCCCGCCAGTCCCCCGCCCGGCTGGCGCTCGGCGTGTTCGCGTCGGTGATCGTGGTGTTCACAGGCCTGCTGTCGATGCCGTGGGCGACCGCGTCCGGCGAGCGGGCGCCGTTCGTCGACGCCTTCTTCACCGCGACGTCGGCGGTGTGCGTCACGGGCCTGGTCACGGTGGACACCGGGACGTACTGGTCGACCGCGGGCCAGGTGACCATCCTGGTCGGCATCCAGATCGGCGGCCTGGGCGTGATGACCCTGGCGTCGATCCTCGGCCTCGCGGTGTCCCGGCGGATCGGGCTGACCCAGAAGCTGCTGGTCACCTCGGAGACCAAGACGACCCGGCTCGGCGAGGTCGGCTCGCTGGTGCGGACGGTCATCGTCACGTCGGTGGTGCTCGAGGTCGCGATCGCGCTCGTGCTGATCCCGCGCCTGCGGATGCTCGGCGACTCCTGGGGCGAGGCGGTCTGGCACGGGGTGTTCTACGCGGTCTCGGCGTTCAACAACGCCGGCTTCATCCCGACCACCGAGGGCCTGGCGCCGTTCGCCGCCGACTGGTGGGTGCTGCTGCCGATCATCGTCGGGGTGTTCATCGGGTCGCTCGGCTTCCCGGTGATCCTCAACGTCGCGCGCACCTGGCGCCGGCCCCGCCGGTGGAACCTGCACTCCAAGCTGACGATCACGACCAGCCTGGCGCTCGTGGCGTTCGGCGCGGTGGTCGTCGCGGCGTTCGAGTGGACGAACCCGAAGACCCTCGGCGGCATCGGCTGGAACGAGACGCTGCTCGCCGCCCTGTTCGCCGGCGTCATGCCGCGGTCCGGCGGGTTCTCGACGGTGAACGTGGCCGACATGCACGAGGGCACCTGGCTGCTCAACGACGCGCTGATGTTCGTCGGCGGCGGCTCCGCGTCGACCGCGGGCGGCATCAAGGTGACGACCCTCGCGGTGATGCTGCTGGCCATCGTCGCGGAGGCGCGCGGCGACCGGGACGTCGAGGCGTACGGCCGGCGGATCCCGCGCGAGGCCCTGCAGGTCGCGATCGCGGTGTCGCTCGTCAGTGCGACGATCATCCTGGTGGCCTGCCTGCTGCTGCTGGCGATCACCGGGCTCACCCTGGACGTGATCCTGTTCGAGGTGATCTCGGCGTTCGCGACCTGCGGGCTGTCCACCGGGATCACCGCCGACCTGCCCGACGCCGGCAAGTACGTGCTCGCCGTCCTGATGTTCATCGGCCGGACCGGCACGATGACGCTCGCCGCGGCCCTCGCGCTGCGCAGCCGTCGCCGTGTCGTCCGGTTCCCCGAGGAGAGGCCGATCATTGGATGACCTGACCCGCACCGGCGCGACCGGCCTGAGCCCGCTGCCCGGCGACTCCCGGCGCGGCGACCGCCGCGGTCCCGAGGGCCGCGCGAAGGGCCCCAAGCGCGAGGCCGGCATCCTCGTGATCGGCCTCGGCCGGTTCGGCTCGGCCATCGCCGCGACCCTGGACCGGCTCGGCCAGGACGTGCTCGCCGTCGAGCGGGACCCCGACCTGGTCGCGCAGTGGACCGGCCGCATCCCGCTGGTCGAGGCGGACGCCGCCAACCCCGAGGCTCTCGAGCAGGTCGGCGCGCGCGAGTTCTCCGTGGCCGTCGTCGGCGTCGGGTCCTACCTGGAGGCGTCGGTGCTCATCACCGGCAACCTCGTCGACATGGGCACGCCGCAGATCTGGGCCAAGGCCGTCAGCGCCGAGCACGCCCGCATCCTGCAGCGCATCGGCGCGCACCACGTGGTGCTGCCCGAGGCCGACGCCGGGTCCCGGGTCGCGCACCTGGTGTCCGGGAAGATGCTCGACTACATCGAGGTCGAGGACGGGTTCACGATCGTCAAGATGAAGCCGCCGCGCGAGACGCAGGGCTTCACGATCGGGCAGTCGAAGATCCGCGAGCGGTACGGGGTCACGGTCATCGGGGTGAAGAGCCCCGGGATCGACTTCGTGTACGCGACCCCGGACACCCGGATCGCGGCGAACGACCTGCTGATCGTCTCGGGCCACGCGGAGCTGCTCGAGCGGTTCGCGGCCCGGCCGTGACGGGCGCGCCCGCGGGCGACGGGCGCACCGGCCGGACCGCGCGCCCCGAGCCGGTCCCGCCGGGCCGCGACCTGCCGTCCGACGCCGCGCCCGCGCCCCGCGACAGCCGCGGGCTGCTGCTCGCCGCGCTCCGCCGCGAGGACGCGCGCACGCAGGTCGAGCTCTGCCGGGCGACGGGCCTGTCGCCCGCGACGGTGTCGACCGCCGTGGCGGCCCTCGCCGCGGAGGGCCTCGTCCGGGTGTCGCCGACGACGCGGTCCGGCCGCCGGGCGACCCAGGTGCAGCTCGCCCCGGCCGGCGCGCTCGTGGGCGTGCACTGCTACCTCGACGAGGTCCGGGTCGTGCTCGACCGCGGCGACGGCGAGCCGGTCGAGGCGGCGATCCCCCTGCCGGCCGTGCCGGGGGCGGGGCAGCAGCGGGCCGAGCACGCGGTGCGCGCGGCGCGGGCGCTGCTCGACCGCGTGCTGCGGGACACCGGCACCGATCCCGCCGCGGTCGCGGCGGTCGGCGTGGGCGTCCCCGCGCCCGTCGAGGTGCGCACCGGCCGCGTCGCGGGCGCCGGGGTGCGCGCGGGCTGGGGCGGCATGGTCGCCGCGCCCGCGCTGCTGGCGCCGGCGCCCGGGGTGCCCGTGCTGTTCGACAACGACGGCAACCTCGGCGCGCTCGCGGAGGCGCGGCTCGGCGCGGGGCGAGGGCGGTGGTCCGTCGTGCACGTCGCGCTGGGCGAGGGCGTGTCGGGCGGCGTCGTCGTCGGCGGGGAGGTGGTGCACGGCCGCACGGGCACCGCGGGCGAGCTCGGCCACCTCACCATCGACCCGGACGGCCCGGTGTGCTCGTGCGGCAACCGCGGGTGCCTCCAGGTGCTCGCGGGGGCGTCGGCGGTGCTGGACCTGCTGGTGGCGAGCCACGGGCGCCTGACCGTGCCGGAGCTGCTCGCGCACGCCGCGGCGGGCGACCCCGGGTGCCGCCGGGTGCTGTCCGACGTGGGCCGGCACCTCGGCACCGCGCTGGCCTCGGTGTGCACCGTGCTGGACCCCGACGTGCTGGTGGTCGGCGGGGCGCTCGCCGGTGCCGGGGACGTGCTGCTGGACCCCCTGCGCGAGGTGCTGGCCGAGCGCACCGCCGTCACGGCGGGCGCGGTCGTCGAGGTGGTCGCGGGGCGGCTCGGCGTGGGGGCGCCGGCGCGCGGCGCGCTGCTGCTGGCCCGGGACGCGGCACTGGGGGGCGTCGGGGGCTGACCGCCCGCCGGCCCCGTGCGGCCGGCGACACCCTGCCGCACGTCCGTGCACGTGTCCGGGAGCACGCGCCCCCGGGCTCATCCCGCGCCGCAGGATGCCGATGTATCCGGGAGAACAGGACCGTCGCGCACGCCCCGGGAGGTGATCGGTGCCGACCCGCACGACCACCCCCTCGGTGCCGACCCCGCGCGAGCCCGCGCGCGGCGGCGCCGGCCCCGCCGCGCCGGCGGTGCCGCCCGCGCCCGTCGCCGACGCCACCGGCCCGACCGTCGTGGTCGCGCCCCTCGACGCGGCCGCACCCGCCGCGCGCAGCCTCCCGCAGCGCCTGGCCGCGCTGGAGCAGCTGGGCACCGTCACCGGTGCCGTCGAGCCGCGCTTCGACCGGGTCGTCCGGCTCGCGCGGCAGCTCTTCGACGTCCCCACCGCCACGGTGTCGCTCGTCGGCGCCGGCGAGCCCGCCCCGGCGCCGATGGTCGTGCCCGCGGAGCTCGCCGGGACCCCCGCGCCCGGCCGCGACGGCGTCGCCGTCCTGGAGGACCGCGGCCCCGACGCCCGGCTGCGGTTCTACGCCGAGCACCCGCTCGTCGGCGCCGACGGCCGGACCCTCGGCACCCTGTGCATCGCCGACACCCGCCCGCGCCGGTTCACCGCCGACCAGTCCGCCCTGCTCCGCGACCTCGCGCACTGGGTGGCCAAGGAGCTGAGCGTCGACGCCGAGCTCGAGCGCGCCCAGCAGGTGCAGATGGGCCTGCTCCCCCAGGAGTCCCCGCGGGTCGACGGCTACGAGCTGGCCGGCGCGTGCCTGCCGAGCAGCCAGGTCGGCGGCGACTTCTACGACTGGTACCCGGCCGCCGACGGCGTGGTGCTCACGCTCGCCGACGTCATGGGCAAGGGCCCGGCGGCCGCGATCCTGGCCGCCGCCGTGCGCGCCGTGCTCCGCGGCTCCGCGCAGGGCGAGTCCGTCGACCGCGCCATGCTCCAGGCGGGCGCCGTGCTGCACGCCGACCTGTCCGGCGCGGGCCTGTTCGCGACGGCGTTCCACGCGCGGCTCGAGGCCGCCACCGGCCGCGTGACGTACGCCGACGCCGGGCACGGGCTGACGCTGGTCGTGCGCGCCGACGGGTCCTGGGAGCGGCTGGACGCGCTCGGGCTGCCGCTCGGCGTCACGGACGAGGCCACCCGGGACCTGGGCGAGACGCACCTCGGGCCCGGGGACCTGCTGCTCGCGTTCAGCGACGGGGTGCTCGACCTGTTCGACGGGTCGCTGCGCTGCGTGCCGCTGCTGGTCGGCGAGCTGCTGGACTGCCCGAGCGCGGACGAGGCCGTGCAGCGGGTGCTGCGACTGGCGGCCGTGAGCGCGAGCCGGCCGGACGACGTCACGGTCGTCGCGCTGCGCCGCGCCGCCTGAGCCGGGCCGATCGGATCCATCGGCACCGGCACGCCGGGGCGTGTCCGCGCGGACGGATCCATTCGCGCGTGCCGACGTGCACGCGCGGGACGGCCGCGCCCCGCGGACCTATCGTGAGGGAGTGACGGACGTGCAGCGCACCGGGGCCGACGCCGTGATCGGCGACTGCGGCCTCTACACCGGCGGCGAGCGGGTGCCCGGGCGGGTCCCGCTCGGGAAGGCCGCGCACGTCGCCGACGCCACCGACGGCTACGTCTGGGTCGGCCTGCGCGAGCCCACGAACGCCGACATCGCCGAGGTGGCCGACGAGTTCGCGCTGCCGGCGCTGGCCGTCGAGGACGCCGTGCACGCCCACCAGCGGCCCAAGCTCGAGGTCTACGACGACGTCGTGTTCGCCGTGCTCAAGCCCGTCCGGTACGTCGACCACGTGGAGGTCGTCGAGGTCACCGAGATCGCCATGTTCCTCCGGCCGCAGGCGGTCGTGTCCGTCCGGCACGGCGAGGGCGGCGTGCTGCGCCAGGTGCGCGCGGAGCTCGACGCGGGCGTGCCCGCCGAGGAGGACTTCGGCCCCGCGGGCGTCCTCTACCGGACCGCCGACCGCGTCGTGGACGCCTACGAGGTCGCGCTCGGCCACATCGACCTGGACGTCGACGAGATCGAGCTGCAGGTGTTCGGCCCCGGCGACGACGACCACTCCGAGCGCATCTACAAGCTCAAGCAGGAGGTCGCGGAGTTCCGCCGGGCGATGCTGCCCCTGCAGCGGCCGCTGGAGCGGCTGGCGGCCGGCGAGGTGCCGCACGTGCCTGCCGCGGCCGAGCCGTACTTCCGCGACGTGCACGACCACCTGCTGCGAGCCGTCGACCAGATCGAGGTGATCGACCGGCAGCTCACCGACGTCCTGCAGGCCAACACCGCGCGGGTCACCACGGGCCAGAGCCGGGTGGCGCTGCGGCAGAACGAGGACATGCGGAAGATCTCGGCCTGGGCGGCGATCGCGCTGGTGCCCACGGCCGTCGCCGGGATCTACGGGATGAACTTCGAGCACATGCCGGAGCTCGGCACGCGGTACGGGTACTTCGTGGTGCTCGCGGTCATCGCGGGCGCGTGCGTGGCCCTGCACCGCGCGTTCCGCCGCAACCGCTGGCTCTGACCCCCCGGCCCGGTGCACCGGACGCAGCGAGGGCCGGGACCCGGGGTCTCCCCCGCGTCCCGGCCCGCGCCGGCCGTGCGATGCGCCCGAGGTCAGCGGGCGGCGCCCGCGCGGCGCTTGTTGTAGATGTCGAACGCCACGGCCAGCAGGAGCACGAGGCCCTTGACGATCTGCTGCGTCGACTGCGGCACGCCCATCAGCTGCATGCCGTTGGACATCACGGCCATGATCAGACCACCGACCATGGCACCGGTCACGCGGCCGACACCACCGGTCGTCGACGCACCGCCGATGAAGCAGGCGGCGATGGCGTCGAGCTCGAACATGTTGCCCGCGCCGGGCTGCGCGCCGTTGGAGCGGGAGGAGTAGATCGCACCCGCGACACCGGCCAGGAAGCCCATGTTCACGAAGATCCAGAAGTTGACCTGCTTGACCTTCACGCCGGACAGCTGGGCGGCGTTGAGGTTGCCACCGATCGCGTAGACGTGGCGGCCGAACACCGTGCGGGTGGTGACCGTGTTGTAGGCCAGGATCAGCACCGCGAGGATGATCAGCACGATCGGCAGGCCGCGCGAGTGCGCCAGCTGCCAGGCGAACGCCATGACGACGACCGCGATCGCGACGATCTTCAGGATGAACAGCGGGAGCGCCTCGACCGACTGCTGGTAGCGGACGCGGCCCATGCGGGAGCGCCAGGCGGAGTACGCGTAGCCGACGATGGCGACCGCCGCGATGATCAGCGTGAAGGCGTCGAAGCCGTTGCCGCCGAGCAGGCCGTTGATGAAGCCGCCGGCGACCTTCTGGTACGAGGAGGGGAACGGCGACAGCGAGATGTTGTTCAGCACCTCGTAGGTGAGGCCGCGGAACAGGAGCATGCCGGCCAGCGTCACGATGAACGCCGGGATCCCGACGTACGCGACCCAGAAGCCCTGCCACGCGCCGACCAGGAGGCCGACCACGAGGGCGGCGAGGATGCCGACCCACCACGGCTGGCCGTTCTTGATGACCAGGATCGCGGACACCGCGCCGGTCAGCGCCACCACGGAGCCCACCGAGAGGTCGATGTGCCCGCCGATGATGACGATCACCATGCCGATGGCGAGGATCAGGATGTACGAGTACTGCAGGACGATGTTCGTGATGTTGCCCGGTGCGAGCAGCACGCCGTCCGTGAGGATCGCGAAGAGCGCGATGATCGCGACGAACGCGATGTAGATGCCACTCGTCCGCAGGTTCTTGGTGAAGATGTCCCGCAGGCCTTCCACAGCCGTCATCGAACCGTTTCCTTTTCCTTCGTCATGAGCTCCATGAGGCTCTCCGGGGTGGCGACCGCGCGCTCCTGCACGCCGGTGATCCGGCCGAACGCGAGGGTGTAGATGCGGTCGCAGATGCCCAGGAGCTCGGGCAGCTCGGAGGAGATGACCACGACGGCCTTCCCCGCGTCCGCGAGCTTGTTGATGATCGTGTAGATCTCGTACTTGGCGCCGACGTCGATGCCGCGGGTCGGCTCGTCCAGGATCAGGACCTCGGGGTCCGTGTAGATCCACTTGGACAGCACGACCTTCTGCTGGTTGCCGCCCGACAGCTTGCCGGTCAGCGCCATCACGGTCGGCGACTTGATGTTCATGGACCGCCGGTACTCCTCGGCGACCTTGATCTCCTCGTTGCCGTTGACCCAGCCGGCCTTCGACAGCTTGCCGAGGGCCGCGGCCGAGATGTTCCGGCGGATGTCCTCGATGAGGTTGAGGCCGTAGGTCTTGCGGTCCTCGGTCGCGTACGCGAGCCCGTGGCCGATCGCCTCGCTCACCGAGCGGGTCTTGATCTCCTTGCCGTGCAGGAAGACCTTGCCCGTGACGTTGCGGCCGTAGGACCGGCCGAAGACGCTCATCGCGAGCTCGGTGCGGCCCGCGCCCATCAGGCCCGCGATGCCGACGATCTCGCCGGCGCGGACGTTGAAGGACGCGCCGTCGACGACCACGCGACCCGGCTGGGTGGGGTGCTCGACGTGCCAGTCCTCGACCCGGAACACCTCCTCGCCGACGTGCGAGACGTGCTCGGGGTACCGGTGCTCGAGGTCCCGGCCGACCATGCCCTTGATGATCCGGTCCTGGGTGACCTTGTCCTCGACCATGTCGAGGGTCTCGATCGTCTTGCCGTCGCGGATGATCGTCGTGGAGTTCGCGATGTCGGCGATCTCGTTGAGCTTGTGCGAGATCATGATCGAGGTGATGCCCTGGCCCTGCAGGTGACGCAGCAGGTTGAGCAGGTGCTCGGAGTCCGAGTCGTTGAGCGCCGCGGTCGGCTCGTCGAGGATGAGCAGCTTCACCTTCTTGGAGAGCGCCTTGGCGATCTCCACGAGCTGCTGCTTGCCGACGCCGAGCTGGCCGATCGGGGTGGTCGGGTTCTCGTCGAGGCCGACCCGGGCCAGCAGCACGGCCGCCTCGGAGTTCGCCCGGTTCCAGTCGACGAGGCCGTGGCGCGCCCGCTCGTTGCCGAGGAAGATGTTCTCCGCGACCGAGAGGTAGGGCACCAGAGCGAGCTCCTGGTGGATGATCACGATCCCCTTCTCCTCGGAGTCGTTGATCGAGCTGAACTCGACCGTCTCCCCGTCGAAGCGGATCTCCCCGTCGTAGGTGCCGTGCGGGTACACGCCCGACAGCACCTTCATGAGGGTGGACTTGCCGGCCCCGTTCTCCCCGCAGATCGCGTGGATCTCCCCGCGCTTGACGTTCAGGTTGACGTCCTGCAGCGCCTTGACCCCGGGAAAGGTCTTGGTGATGGAGTGCATTTCCAGGATGTGGTCGCTCATGCGGCCTCGACCGTCCTCAGTCGTGTCGGGCGATGGAACACGTCGCCGCGGGACCGGCCGGCACGAGTCGTGCCGGCCGGCCCGCGTCGGTCACGCGGTGGGTCGGGGGGTCAGGAGGCCTGACCCGCCGCGACCTCCTCCTCGGTCCAGTAGCCCGAGTCGATGAGGAGCGACTGGATGTTGTCGGCGTAGACGATGTCCGACTCCAGCAGGAACGACGGGACGACCTTCACGCCGTTGTCGTAGTCCTCGGTGTTGTTCGCCTCGGGCTCGTCGCCCTCGAGGAACGCCTGGGCCGAGACGACGGCCTGCTCCGCGAGCTTGCGGGTGTCCTTGAAGATCGTCGAGAACTGCACGCCGTCCTTGATGAGCTTGACGGAGGCGATCTCGGCGTCCTGGCCGGTCACGATCGGCAGGCCGGCCTCGATGCTGTCGCCGTAGCCGGCGTTCTGCAGCGCGGTGATGATGCCGCGGGAGATGCCGTCGTAGGGCGAGAGCACGCCGTCGACCTTCGAGCCGTCCGAGTACGTGGAGGTCAGCAGGTCCTCCATGCGCTTCTGGGCGGTCTCCTGCAGCCAGCGGAGCGTGGCGACCTGCTCGATCTCGGTCTGGCCCGACTTCACGACCAGCGTGCCGTTGTCGATGTACGGCTGCAGCGTGTCCATCGCGCCCTTGAAGAAGAAGTGCGCGTTGTTGTCGTCCAGCGAGCCGGCGAACAGCTCGATGTTGAACGGGCCGGTCGCGCCGGCCTCGTTGCCCTCGGCGTCGAGGATGCCCAGGCCGACGAGCAGCGAGGTGGCCTGCTGGACACCGACGTTGTAGTTGTCGAACGTGACGTAGAAGTCGACGTTCTCGGTGTCGCGGATCAGGCGGTCGTAGGCGATGACCGGGATGCCCTGGTCGGCCGCGGCCTGCAGCTGGTTGGCCAGCGCGGTGCCGTCGATCGAGGCGACGATCAGGAGGTCGGCGCCCTTCGTGATCATCTGGTCGATCTGCTGCGCCTGCGTCGGGATGTCGTCGGCCGCGTACTGCAGGTCGACCGTGTAACCGGCCTCCTCGAGCTGGCTCTTGACGGCGTCGCCGTCCGCGATCCAGCGCTCCGAGGTCTCGGTCGGCATCGCGACGCCGATCGTGAGGTCGCTGGGGTCCGCGTTGGTCTCGTCGCCCGTGGTGCTGCCGGCGCCGCCGCCGGAGCACGCCGCCAGGCCGAGCGCGAGAACGCCGCCGAGCGCGACGAACCGGATGCTCTTCATGTCCTTCTCCTCCTCGAGAGGGTTGCTGACCTCGTCGTCATGGGCCCGGATTCCGCACCGTCGCCCGTCCTGCCCTGCGCCGCGTGCCGGGGTCGTTCTCCCCCGCCACCGGCGAGCACGTGCACACTCTCGCGGCCTTGACTTCAAGAAGTCAAGCCAAAGGAACGGGGCCCAGGTTGCAGATGGGTAACGGTCCGAAGCCCGGGGGCGACCGGTCGCGTCACCGCAGGTCACAGGCGTTTTTTCGGACTTTCGACCCCGCGGGTCGCGCGCCCGGATCACCCGCTCGGCGCACGCTCTTGAGTTCGCTCACCGAAGTCAGAGGGCCGAACGGGCGACAGCCAGGTGAGCGCTCACACGGCGACGGCCCGCCCCCGCAGCAGCGGGGCCGGGCCGTCGGGACGGAGGGGCGGGGGCTCAGAACCCCTGCGCGATCCGGTAGTACACCTGGTTCCAGCGCACCTGGTCGCGGAAGCCGCGACGGGTGGTGTCCTGGTCGATGACCAGGAGCTCGGTGCCGGCGATGTCGGCGTAGATCTCGAACGCCTCGACGCCCACCGCGGTCGACATGACCGTGTGGTGCGCGCCGCCGGCCGTCAGCCAGGCCTCGGCCGACGTGGCGAAGTCCGGACGGGGCTCCCAGACCGCGCGGGCGACCGGCAGGTTCGGCAGCTCCTGGGTCGGGGGCACGACGTCCACGACGTTCGCCGTCATCCGGAACCGGTCCCGCATGTCGGCCAGCGACACGACCACGGCCTCGCCCGGGTCGGCGTCGAACACCATGCGGACCGGGTCCTCCTTGCCGCCGATGCCGAGCGGGTGGATCTCCACCTTCGGCTTCGACGTGGTCAGGGAGGGGCAGACCTCGAGCATGTGCGCACCGAGGATCTTCTCCGCGCCCGGGGTCAGGTCGTAGGTGTAGTCCTCCATGAGCGAGGCGCCGCCGGGCAGGCCCTCGCCCATCACCTTGGCCGCGCGCACCAGGACGGCGGTCTTCCAGTCGCCCTCGGCGCCGAAGCCGTAGCCCTTCGACATCAGGCGCTGGACGGCCAGGCCCGGGAGCTGGCGCAGGGCGCCGAGGTCCTCGAAGTTCGTCGTGAACGCCTTGGCGCCCACCTCGGTCAGGAAGGTCTCCAGCGCGATCTCCTGGCGGGCCGCGTAGCGGAGCGACTCGTGGCGGTCGCCGTCCCGGCGCAGCTCGGGCGCCACGTCGTAGAGCTCCTCGTACTGGGCGACCAGCGCGTCGACGTCGGCGTCCGCCACGGCGTCCACGGCGGCGACGAGCTCGTTCACGCCCCAGGTGTTGACCGAGACGCCGAACCGCAGCTCGGCCTCGGTCTTGTCGCCCTCGGTGACCGCGACGTTGCGCATGTTGTCGCCGAACCGGACGAGCTTCAGCTCGTGCGTGGCGGCCCAGCCCGCGGCGGCGCGCGCCCAGGTGCCGACCCGCTTCGCGACGGCCGGGTTCGACGCGTGGCCGACGACGGTCGTGCGCGCGACGCCGAGCCGGGAGGCGATGTACGCGTACTCGCGGTCGCCGTGCGCGGCCTGGTTGAGGTTCATGAAGTCCATGTCGATGCTGTCCCAGGGCAGCTCGACGTTCGCCTGCGTGTGCAGGTGCAGCAGCGGCTTGCGCAGCTGGTCCAGGCCGGCGATCCACATCTTGGCCGGGCTGAACGTGTGCATCCAGGTGATGACGCCCAGGACGCGGTCGTCGGAGTTCGCGTCGAGCATCGCCCGGCGGATCGACACGGAGTCCTTGAGCACCGGCTTCCACACGATGCGGACCGGCACGTCGGCGGCCTCGTCGAGGGTGCGGGCGACCTCCTGGGACTGCTCGGCCACCTGGCGCAGGGTGTCCTCGCCGTAGAGGTCCTGGCTGCCGGTGAAGAACCAGACCTCGCGGTCGGCGTAGGGCTTGCTCATGCGTCCTGCTCCTTCGTGGCCGCAGCGGCGCTGCTCTGGCCGTAGACGTTCTGGTACCGGGCGTACAGCGAGTCGACCTGGTCCTGCGGGATGCGGGTGGGCTCCCCGAGCTGGCGGGAGATGTGCACGGTGCGCGCGACCTCCTCGACCATGACGGCGGCCTTGACCGCGGCCTTGGCGTCCTTCCCGATCGTGAAGGGGCCGTGGTTGCGCATGAGCACCGCCGGGCTGCGCGATTCCCGCAGCGTCTCGACGATGCCGCGGCCGATCGAGTCGTCGCCGATGAGCGCGAACGGGCCGATCGGGATGTCCCCGCCGAACTCGTCGGCCATCATCGTCAGCACGCACGGCACCGGCTCGGCCCGGGCGGCCCAGGCCGTCGCGTAGGTCGAGTGCGTGTGCACGACGCCGCCGATCTCGGGCATGTGCGTGTAGACGTAGGCGTGCGCCGCGGTGTCCGAGGACGGGCTGCGGGTGCCGTCGACGAGGTTCCCGTCGAGGTCGCACACGACCATCGACTCGGGGGTGAGCTCGTCGTAGGTCACGCCGGACGGCTTGATGACGAGCAGGTCGGCGGCCGACGGTCCGGCCGGGTCGACCTGGACGCGCTGGGACACGTTGCCCGCGGTCCAGACGATGAGCTCCCAGCGGGGCAGCTCGGCGTGCAGCGTCGCGACGACCTCGCGGGTGCGCGCGACCGCCTCCTGCACCTCGGCCGGGTAGTCGGCGAGGGTCCGGGTCATGGGGTCTCCTCCTCGGGAGTGGGTGGTCAGAGGGCCTCGGTCGCCGCGCGCTCGACGGCGAGGCCGGCGCGGTAGCGGTCCAGGAACTGCTCGTAGCCGGCGACGTCCGCCGGGTCCGGGGTGACGGTGTCGACGTCCGCGCCGGCGAACACGCGCTCGGTCAGGTAGGTCGGCAGGTCCTGCTCGGCCGCGGCGTCGAGGTACGCCGCGAGCACCGCGATGCCCCAGGCGCCGCCCTCGGCCGCGGTCTCGCCGACCGCGACGGGGGCGTCGATCGCCGCCGCCAGCAGGCGCTGTGCGACGCCCGCGGTCCGGAACATCCCGCCGTGCGCGAGCATCGCGTCGATGGCGACGCCCTCGCCCTGCAGCACGTGCATGCCGAGGCTGAGCGTGCCGAACGCCGAGTACAGCTGGGTCCGCATGAAGTTCGCGAGCGTCAGCCGGCTGTCAGGGGTGCGCACCACGAGGGGGCGGCCGGCGTCGAGGCCGGTGATCGGCTCGCCGGACAGGTAGTTGTAGGCGAGCAGGCCGCCGCCGTCCGCGTCGCCCTCGAGCGCGGCGCGGAACAGCGCGCCGAACACGTCGTCGGCCGCGGCGGGCGCGCCGAGCGCGGTGGCGAACTCGCCGAAGAGCCCTGCCCAGGCGTTGAGCTCGGACGCCCCGTTGTTGCAGTGCACCATCGCGACCAGGTCGCCGGCCGGGGTGGTCACGACGTCGAGCTCGTGGTGCACCCGCTCCAGCGGCTTCTCCAGCACGACCATCGCGAAGATCGACGTCCCGGCGCTGACGTTGCCGGTGCGCGGGGCGACCGAGTTGGTCGCGACCATGCCGGTGCCGGCGTCGCCCTCGGGCGGGCACAGCGGGATGCCGGCCCGCAGCGTGCCGGTCGGGTCGAGCAGCGCGGCGCCCTCCTCCGTCAGGCGGCCGGCGTCGGCGCCCGCGGGCAGCACCTCGGGGAGCAGCGCCTCGACCTTCAGGCCGGGGCGGCGGGTCGCGACGATCTCGTCGACCTGGGCCAGCATCGTCGCGTCGTAGCCGCGGGTGGCCGGGTCGATCGGGAACATGCCGGACGCGTCACCGACGCCGAGCACCTTGCGCCCAGTGAGCCTCCAGTGCACGTAGCCGGCCAGCGTGGTGGTGAAGTCGATCTGCGGGACGTGCGGCTCGTGGTCGAGGATCGCCTGGTAGAGGTGGGCGATCGACCAGCGCAGCGGGATGTTGAAGCCGAGCTTGTCGGTGAGCTCCGCGGCCGCGCGGCCGGTCGAGGTGTTCCGCCAGGTGCGGAACGGCACCAGCAGCTCGCCGTCGGCGTCGAACGGCAGGTAGCCGTGCATCATCGCGGAGACGCCGAGCGCGCCGAACGTCGTCGGGCGGACGCCGTACCGCTGCTCGACGTCGGCCAGCAGCGTGGCGATCGACTCCTGGAGGCCGGCCCACACGGCGTCGAGGGAGTAGGTCCACACCCCGTCGACGAGCTGGTTCTCCCACTCGTGGCTGCCGGTGGCGACCGGTGCGTGGTCCGGGCCGATCAGGCAGGCCTTGATCCGGGTCGAGCCGAGCTCGATGCCCAGCGAGGTCCGGCCGTCCGTGATCGCGGCGGCGATCTCGTCGCGGCGTGCGTCGTCGTGCTCCTGCGCCATTGCGTGCTCCGTCCTCGCCGTTCGGGCAGCACTGCCCGCTCGCCTGCGATGTTCCCGCACGCGGCTGAGCGCCGCGTCCTGCCGCCGATGTTAGCGCTCACACGCCCGCGCGCCAACCGCCCTGCTGACGCCCGCGGGCACCCCCACTCCCTGGGGGCACCACCCGCCGAGATGGCAACTCTCGGCTGCGCGCTGAGCCCACGTCACAGCCGAGAGTTGCCATCTCGGCGAGGGGACGCTCGCGGCGGGCGGGCGGGGGCGAGCGGGCGGGGGCGAGCGGGCGGGGTGGGTTGCGGTGGGGTGGGGTCAGCGCGCGGCGGGGGCGGGAGGCGCGGTGCTCGCGCGGGGGACCAGGGTCGCCGGGAGGAGGGTGCGGGGCGGGGGGTCGCCCGCGAGGGCGCCGACCAGGGCGCGGATCGCGCTGCGGCCGAGCGCCGGGAAGTCCTGCCGGACGGTCGTCAGCGGCGGCACGAAGTACGCCGCGCCGGCCTCGTCGTCGAAGCCGACCACCGACACGTCCTGCGGCACCCGCAGCCCGCGCTCCCAGAACGCCCGCAGCAGCCCGAGCGCCAGCTGGTCGTTGGCGGCGAAGACGGCGGTCGGCGCGCCGGCGTCGGCCAGCCGCAGCCCCTCGCGGTACCCGGACTCGGCGGACCAGTCGACCTCGACCGGCTCCGGCGCCCCGACGCCCGCGGCCGCGCACGCCTCGCGCCAGCCCGCGAGCCGCTCCTGCGCGTCGAACCAGTCCTGCGGCCCGGCCAGGTGCACCACCTCGCGGTGGCCCAGGTCGACGAGGTGCCGGGTCGCGGCCCGGGCCCCTTCGCGCTGGTCGACGCCGACCGCCACGACGTGCGCGGGCCCGGGCACGGGCTCGCCCGAGGTCACCGACACGACCGGCACCGGCACGTCGAACGCCGCGACCGCCTCGGCCACGTCGACCTGCGGGGCGATGATCGCGATGCCCTCGACGGCCTGGTCGAGGAAGTGGTCGAGCGCCCCGCGCATCGTGCCGGCGTCGAACGTGTCGATCGCCGCGACGCTCACGTAGTAGCCGACCTCGCGCGCCGCGCTCTCCAGGCCGATGAGCGTGCTGGTCGGGCCGTGGTGCACCGACGACGTCGTGACGACGCCGAGCGCCCCGGACCGCCGGGTGACGAGCGCCCGGGCCGCGCTGTTGCGGCGGTAGCCGAGCTCGGCGATCGCCGCGAGCACGCGGTCGCGGGTCTCGGGCCGGACGCTCGGGTGGTCGTTGAGCACGCGCGACACCGTCTGGTGCGACACCCCGGCCAGCGCGGCGACGTCGCTCATCGCGGGCGGTCGCCGCACGGCGGGGGCGCCGGGCGTGCCGGTCACGGCGGGCCTACCGGTCCCCGCGGGGCGACGGGGCCGCCGCCGCGCCGAGCTCCCGCGACCGGTCGTGCGCCGCGCGCGCCGCCGCGACGACACCGGCCCGGACGCCGTGCGCGTCGAGCTGCGCCACGCCCGCCACGGTCGTCCCGCCGGGCGACGACACCCGCTCGCGCAGCACGACCGGGTGGTCACCGGTCTGCGCGGCCAGGGCGGCCGAGCCCTCGACGGTCGCGACCGCCAGCCGGGTCGCCAGGTCGCGGGTCAGCCCGAGCAGGACCCCGGCCTCCGCCATCGCGTCGATGAGGTAGAACGCGTACGCCGGGCCCGAGCCGGAGATCGCGGTCACGGCGTCCAGGTCCTTCTCGGCCACCCGGACGACGAGCCCGGTCGCGGCGAGCGCGCGCTCGGCGAGGTCGAGGTGCTCGTCGGTCGCGTGCGTGCCGGGGGCGATCGCGCTGGCGCCCTTGCCGACCAGCGCCGGCGTGTTGGGCATGACCCGGACGACCGGCGTGCCCTCCGGCAGCGCCGCCTCGTACACCGCGACGGGGATGCCGGCGGCGACCGAGACGACCAGGGTGCCGGGTCGCAGCGTCGGGGCGATCTCCGCCAGCACGTCCGGGACGACCTGCGGCTTGACCGCGATCAGCACCAGCCCGGCGCCCTTGACGGCCTTGGCGTTCGGGTCGGCCGCGCGCACCCCGTACCGGCTCGACAGCTCCATGGCGCGGGCGGCGCTGCGCTCGGTGACGTCGACGTCGTCGGCGGTCCAGCCGGCCGCGAGCAGGGCCGTGACCAGGGCCTCCCCCATGACGCCGCCGCCGAGGACCGCCGCGTGCGGTCGTGCCGTGGTCTGCGTCATCGGGTGTCCTCCGGTGGTGGTCGTGCGGGTGGGGCTGGCGGCGAGCCTAGTCCCGGTGCCGGCCGGCCCGGCCGCTCAGGCCGGCCGCGGCGCGTACATGATCACCGCGACCCCGGCGAGGCACAGCAGCGCGCCCAGCACGTCCCACCGGTCGGGCCGGAAGCCGTCGGCCACCATCCCCCACGCCAGCGAGCCGGCGACGAACACGCCGCCGTACGCCGCGAGGATCCGGCCGAAGTGCGCGTCCGGCTGCAGGGTCGCGACGAACCCGTACAGCCCGAGGGCGATGACGCCCGCGCCGATCCACACCCAGCCCTTGTGCTCGCGCACGCCCTGCCAGACCAGCCACGCGCCGCCGATCTCCAGCAGCGCGGCGAGCGCGAACAGCAAAACCGACCGCAGCGGCATGCGGAGCCCTCCCCTGCCGGGCCGCGGGCGGGCGCCGGCGGGTCCAGGGTGGCAGAAGGGCGCCCGGCCGGGTCCGCGCAGGGGGACGCGGGGACCGGCCGGGCGCCGTCGAGGGCCCGGGATCAGCTCCCGGGCGGGCCGCCGGCCGGGAGCTGCCCGCCGCCGAAGCCGCCACCGCCGGGGAAGGACGTCTGGCCCTGGCCCGACGACGAGTCGCCAGTGCTGCCGCCCAGGCCGCTGAGCCCGCCGCTGGACTCCGGGTCGTCCGACACCAGCGACTGGCTCAGGTCCGCCAGCACCACCTCGTCGCCCTCGGACAGGCCGGACACGATCTCCGTGAGCTCGGAGCCGACCGCCCCGCGCTCGACCTCGACCGACTCGACCGTCCCGCCGCTGAGCACCTGCACCGTGGCGGTCGAGCCGTCCAGGTGCACCGCCGACGACGGCACGGTGAGGGTCCGCTCAGAGGCGGCGACCGCGATGGACACCTGCGCCGAGGAGCCGTTGTAGAGCGCGACGTCCTCCGGGTCGACGGCGATGTCCACGGTGTACGTCGGGTCGGACGACGTGGTGGACGCGTCGAGGATGCCGATGGCCGTGACCGTGCCGGTCAGGTCCTCGTCGCTGGTGCGCACCGAGAGGGCCGCCTCCTGGCCGACCTCGACCAGGTCGACCTGGCTGAGCGGGACCGTGGTGGACACGGTGTACCCGTCGTCGCCGATGACCGTGATCACGGCCGACGTCGACGACGCCTCGACCTCGTCACCCGCCGCGATCGACACCGCCGCGACGGTGCCGGCGATCGGGCTGGTGAGGTCGATCAGGTCCAGCCTGCTCTGCGCGACGGCCAGCTCGGCCTCGGCCTGGTCGATCGCGGCCTGGTCCGCCAGCAGGTCGGCCGCGGTGGCGACCGTCGAGCCGCCCGAGCCTGACATGCCGGAGGCGGAGGAGCCCGTGCCCGAGGAGCCGGTGCCCGACGAGCCCGTGCCCGACGACGTGGAGCCCGAGCCGCCCGACGAGCCGGTGGGCAGCGAGCCGGTCGTGCCGCCGCCCGTCGTGCCGCCCTCCGTCGTGCCACCGGTGTCCGTGGAGCCGCCGGTGTCCGTGGAGCCGCCGGTCGTGCCGCCTCCGGAGCCCGTGCCGCCCGAGCCCGCCGCCGACGTCAGCGCGTCCTGCGCCGACGTCACCGCGGTGTCCAGGTCGGTCACGAAGGTCATGAGGCTGGTCTGCGCCTCGTCGACGGTCGTCTGCGCCGCGAGGACGGTGGTGATCGCGTCCTGGCACGACGTGAGGTCGCCGGTCGTGGTGCTGGTGGTGAGCGCGGCGCCGGTGATGACGGCGCCCGAGGTCGCGGCGACGCCGGTCGCGTCGGTCGTCCCGGCGTCGGTCGTCCCGGCGTCGTCCGCCGCGCCGTCGGTCGGCTCCTCCGTCGTGCCGTCCGCCGCGTCCTCGGTCGGCTCGGCGCTCGGCTCCGCGGTCGAGCCGTCGCCGGACCCCTCGCCCGCGTCGCCGGCGTCGTCCGAGCCGTCGTCGTCGAGCACCGCCTGGCAGACCTCCCGCGCCGCCGTCGTCGCCGACGACGCCTCCGCCAGGGCCGCCTGCGCGGTCTGGTACTGCGTGAGCAGCGCCTGCTGCGCGGCCTTGACCGCGGCGACGGCCTGCGTCACAGCGGGGCCGACGTCGGTCTGGCCGCCGTCGGTCGTCCCGCCGCCTCCGCCCGTCGTCCCGCCGGAGCCCCCGCCGCTGGAACCGTCGGTCGACCCGGACCCGCCCGACGACCCCGACGTCGAGCCCGATCCCGAAGACCCCGTGCCCGTCGAGCTGCCCGTCGCGCTGCCCGTCGCGCTGCTGGTCGCGCTGCTGCTCGTGCTGCTGCTCGACGTCTGCGAGTCGATGTCGTCCTCCAGCTGCTGCTGCGCGTCCGCGACGGCCTGCTCGGCCTCCTCGACGGCGTCCTCCAGCGAGGCCGTGTCGAGCGTCGCGAGCACCTGACCCGCCGTGACGGTGTCACCCACGGCCACGTCGACCGCGCCGACGGTGCCCGCGACGGAGAACGCCCGGTCGTACCGGCTGGCGGAGGCGACCGTGCCGGTCGCGTCGATGGTCTGCTCGACCGTGCCGAGCTCGGCCGTCGCCGTCCGGTAGCCGCTGCCGGTCGAGCCGTTGACCGCGAGGGCCACGCCGCCGCCGACCAGGCTCAGCGCGGCCGCCGTGGCGACCCCGCCGATCAGGAGCCGGCGCCGGTGCGCTCGCCGCCGGGCCAGGGCCTTGGGGGTGAGGGCCGGGGCGGCGGTCGACCGTCGCCCGGCGCGCCGCTTCAGGCTGTCACGCATCGGAGCCCTCGCCCTCGGAGCCGGAGCCGCCGGGTCCGCCCGCGCCGCCCGGGCCGCCGCGCCCGCCGAACCCGGTCGAGCAGCCGGCGTCGGTCGCGTCCGACAGCGTCAGGCTGGTCGCGGCGACCTGGCCGCTGCTGTCCGCCTCGCCCTGCGCCGTGACGCACCGGCCGACCGCGATGGCCGTGGCGTCCGCCGCGACCGTGCTGGTGAACGTGGTGGCGGCGTCGACGGTGATCGTGGCGGTGGTGGTCGTCGCGTCGTCCGACCCGGGCATCCCGGTCGGTTCGACCGTGATCGTGCTGCCGTCCACCGCGGTGACCAGGCCGGAGGTGACCCCGCCGAAGCCGCCCGACCCGCCGGACGCGCCGTCCGGGGCGCCGCTCGGCATGTCGGTCGGCGCACCGCCGGGCAGCTCGCGACCCTCGGCCCCGTCGGTCGGCATCCCGCTGGGCATCTCGCCGTCCGCGGGCATCCCGCCCCCGCCGGAGCCGCCGCCGAAGCCGCCCGTGCACTCTCCGTCGGTCGCGGCGGTGATCGCCACGGACGTCGCCGCGGCGTCGTCGTCGCCCGAGGTGAACGCGACGACGCACGACCCGACGGTGACGTCGGACAGATCGGCCGTGACGGTCTGGGTGATCGTCGTCGTGCCGTCCCAGGCGACGGCGGTCTGGCCGTCGTCGCCCTGCACCTGCAGGAGCGCGTCGCTGACGGCGGCGATCTCGCCGGAGGTGCCGCCGCCGCCGGGCATCTCGCCCGACCGGTCGCCGGGGTCCTGGGCCTCCGCCGTGCCGGTGCCGCTGCTCGCGGTGCCGGCGTCGGTGGTGTCGCCGGAGCAGGCGGCGAGCAGCACCAGGACCGCCACGGCGGCGGGGGCGGCCAGCAGGCCGGTGCGGGTACGGGACATGACTCTCCTCGGGGTGGTGCGGGGGGCGGGGGCGCGCACGGGTCTCACTCCGACCGCAGCGCGTCGATGGGCGCGAGCCGGGCGGCCCGGGTGGCGGGGTAGACGCCGAAGACGATGCCGATGGCCATCGCGATCGCGACCGACCCGCCGACCGCGGCGCCGGACACGACGATCGACGTGTCGAGCAGGGAGGGCAGGACCGTCGCGGCCACGATGCCGAGGACCGCGCCGAGCACGCCGCCCGCCAGGCCGAGCACGCCCGCCTCGACCAGGAACTGCCGCCGGATGGCCCACGGCGGGGCGCCGAGCGCCTTGCGCAGGCCGATCTCGCGGGTCCGCTCGGTGACGGAGACCAGCATGATGTTCATGACCCCGATGCCGCCGACCAGCAGCGAGAGGGCCGCGATGCCGGTGAGCAGGACCGTCAGCGTCCGGTAGACCGAGGTCGCCGTGCTGACCAGGGAGTCCTGGCTGTCGATGCTGAAGTCCGCGCTGTCCGCGTCGGTGACGTCGTGCAGGTTGAGCAGGAGCTGGTTGGCCTCCTGGTACGCCGCGCCGAGCTGGTCCGCCGAGGCGGCCTGGACGTAGATCGTGGTGAGCGAGTTCCGGTCGAAGCCGCCCGACACCGTGTCGGACGCGGTGGTCAGCGGGATCACGACCAGGTCGTCCAGGTCGGTGTCGGTGCTGGAGCCCGCGGTGTCGAGGACCCCGACGATCGTGAACGCGGTGCCCGCGATCGTGAGCTGCTGGCCGACCACGTTCGTGGTGCCGAACAGCTCGGTGGCGGTGGTCGCGCCGACGACGGCCACGGTCGCGCCCTCCGCGTCGTCCTCCGCCGTCAGGAACTCGCCGGAGGTGACCGCGCGGGACCGGACGTCGAGCCAGTCCTCGGTCGTGCCGACGACGGTCGTCGTCCAGTTGGTGTCGTTGGCCTCGACGGACAGCGACGACTCCTTCTCCGGCGCGACGGCGCCGATGTCCGGCGCGTTCACCTCGGAGGCCAGGGCGTCGGCGTCGGACCGGGTCAGCGTGGCGCCGGTGCCGAAGCCGCCCCGCACGCCGTCGGAGTCGGTCGACGACCCGGGCGTGACGATGAGCAGGTTCGACCCCAGCGCGCTGATCTGCCGGCTGACGTCCTGCTGCGTCCCCAGGCCGAGTCCGACGGTGAGGATCACCGCGGCGATGCCGATGAGGATGCCGAGCACGGTCAGCATCGAGCGCAGCTTGTGCCCCCGCACCGCGGCCCAGCCGGTGCGCAGGGTCTCGGACCAGGTCATAGCGGGTTCACCTCGTCGGACTGGATGCGGCCGTCCCGGACCGTCACGATGCGCCGGGCGTGCTCGGCGACCTCGAGCTCGTGGGTGATGAGCACGATGGTGCGGCCCTGGGCGTGCAGCTCGTCGAAGAGCGCGAGCACGTCCTCGGTGGACCGGGAGTCGAGGTTGCCGGTGGGCTCGTCCGCCAGGATCAGTGCGGGCTCGCCCACCAGGGCGCGGGCGACGGCGACGCGCTGCTGCTGGCCGCCCGACAGCTCGCCCGGGCGGTTGTCCAGCTTCTCGCCCAGGCCGACCCGCTCCAGGGCGGCGACCGCGCGCTCCCTGCGCTCGTCCGCCGGCACGCGGCCGTAGACCAGGGGCAGCTCGACGTTCCGCCACGCGCTGAGCGCCGGCAGCAGGTGGAACTGCTGGAACACGAAGCCCAGGCGCCGGTTCCGGACGTCCGCGAGCTCGACCTCGTCCAGCTCGCCGACGTCCTCCCCCGCCAGCCGGTACTCGCCGGCGGTCAGGACGTCCAGGCAGCCGACGATGTTCATCAGCGTCGACTTGCCGGAGCCTGACGGGCCCATGATCGCGACGTACTCGCCGGTGCGGATCGCCAGGTCGACGCCCCGCAGGGCCTCGAACTCGATGCTGCCGGTGCGGTAGGTCTTGCGGGCGCCGGCGAGCTCGATGACGGTGCCGTCGGCGCCGACCTCGTCGGGCCGGCGGTCCAGCACCAGCTCAGCCATTGCCGCCGCCCGGGAAGCCGCCCTGCATCTGCGACACGTCCGGCATCTGGCCGGACGAGAAGTCCGGCATCTCGCCGCCGCCGGGGAACTGGCCCTGCTCGGTACCGCCCGAGCCGTCGCCCGAGCCGCCCGACCCGGAGGCCCGCGGGCTGAACACGGTGACCAGCACCTCGTCGCCCTCGGCGAGCCCCTCGGTGATCTCGACCAGGTTCCCGGAGGTCTCGCCGACGGTGACCGCCGTGGTGACCGTCGCGCCGTCCGCACCCTCCTGCGTGACGACGGTCCGGCCGTCCTCGGTGGTCACCGCCGACGCGGGCACGGTCAGCACGTCGGTGCGGCGCTCGTAGATGATCGAGACGTCCACCGACTCGCCGTCGTGCAGCCCCTCGGGGCTGCCGGTGACGTCGATCGTCACCGGGTAGGCCGCGACCCCGCCGGAGCTGCTGGACAGCAGCCCGATCTCGGTCACGGTGCCGTAGACGGTGTCGGTCGAGGAGTCGGTGGTGAGCTCCGCCTGGTTGCCGACGGACAGCAGGGCCACGTCGGACTCGCTCACGCTGACGCTCGTCTGCCACGCGTCCGTGCCGACGACGACGAACTGCGCGGTGCTGGTCGACGTGGTCGAGGACGACCCCGTCGACCCCGTGCTGCCGCCCATCCCGCCGGCGCTGCCGCTGCCGCCGCTGGTGGCGGAGCCGCTGCTGCCCGAGGACGAGCCCGACCCGGTGACGGCGTCGCCGACCTCGACGTCCACCGTCGTCAGCAGGCCCGACACCGGCGCCGTGAGCGTCGCGCCGGCCATGTCGGCCTCGGCGTCGTCCACGGCGGTCTGCGCGACGTCCACCTGCGCGGAGAGCGCGGCGACCTGCGCGTCCGAGGAGTCGGAGCCGTCGGCCTCGTCCTGGGCGTTCGACAGCGACGCCTGCGCGCTCGCCAGCTCGGCCTTCGCCTGGAGCAGCGCGGCGTTCAGCTGCAGCGTGTCGACCGTCGCGAGCTGCTGGCCGGCGGTCACGGTGTCGCCGACCGCGACGTCGACCGACGTCACGGTGCCGCTCACCGCGAACGACACGTCCTCCTGCACGGTCGGCGTGAGGATGCCCGACGCCGACACGGACTGCTGGATCGTCGACAGGCTCGCTGCGACCGCGGTCGTCGTCGACTCCGGGGTGGCGGCCTGCGCCGGCGACTCGCGGAACCCGAACCAGTACACCCCGGTCCCGGCGACTCCCACCAGCAGCGCGACCGCCACCACCCGCACCCACGGTCGGGTGCGCCTCCACAGCGACAGCATGTTCTCCCTCGGTCCGTCGGGGACGGACCGCGCTCGCGGGCGGCGCCGCGGGGCCGTCCCGGCTGGTCAGGACCGTAGGGAGCGAGGCTGGACCGGCCGTAGCACCACCCTGTGCCCAGCCTGTGCGGGCGAACAGGTCCGGGCGGGGGCGCCGGGCGGGCGGGGGTGCGTGCGCGGAGTGGAAACGGGTGGAGCGTTCTGCCCGACACGCCCCGGCGTGTCGGGCAGAACGCTCCACTCGAAGCCCGAGGTCAGGCCGGGAGGAGGAGGCCGTCCGTCACCAGGCCGCGGACCTCGGGGAGGACGTCCGCCGCCACCGCGTCGGCGTCGACGCCCAGCAGCGCGCCCAGGGCGCCGACGATCTGCCCGACCGTGAGCTCCCCGTCGCAGGCGCCGACCAGCCCCGCGAGCGCCGTCCCCGCCTGCACGGTCCGCCCGAACCCGCCGCCCTGGCGCAGCAGCACGATCTGCGGGTCGACGTCGCCGGGCCGCAGGTACCGCTCCTCGGTGACGTCGCCCGGCACGAGCAGCCGCTCGGCCGCGAGCGCCGCGTCGTCCCGCCGGCGCAGCCAGTCGTGCGCGGCGAGCGACGCCCCGATGGCCGGGCCGAGGGGCTGCCGGACGGTGCCGGTGACCTCCTCCAGCCGCCGCAGCCGGGGGGAGTCCGCCAGGTCCGCGGCCGGCCGGCGCAGGACGACGATCCCGAACCCGATGCCCTCGACGTCCCGGGACGCGAAGTCCGCGAGCCAGGCGGCGTACCGGGCGCGCCACGCCGCGGGGTCGCGGTCGGGGGTGGTGCCGCCGTCGCGGATCCAGGTCTCGGCGTACTGGGCGGGGTCCTGCAGCTCACGCTGCACCACCCACCCGTCCAGCCCGGACGCGTCCAGCCAGGCGCCGACGCGCTCGTCCCAGGGCTCGCCGCGGCGCACCTCCCAGTTGCCGAGCAGCTGGGCCACCCCGCCGGGGGCGAGCACCGACCCGACCGACGTGATCAGGTCGGACACGATCGCGTCGCCGGTGCGGCCGCCGTCCCGGTACTCGTAGGTCGGGACGTCGGCGGCGGTGCGCGGGGTGATGACGAACGGCGGGTTGCTCACCACGAGGTCGAACCGCTCCCCCGCGACGGGCTCCAGCATCGACCCGAGCCGCAGGTCCAGCGCGCCCGGCGCCAGCCCCGCGAGAGCCGCGTTGAACCGGGCGAACCCGAGCGCGCGCGCCGAGATGTCCGTGCCGACGACCACGTCGCTGTGCCTGGCCGCGTGCAGCGCCTGGATCCCGCACCCGGTGCCGAGGTCGAGCGTGCGGGCGCTGGGCTCGCGCACGGTGACCTGCGCGAGCGTCGTCGACGCCCCGCCGACCCCCAGCACGTGGTCGGTGCGCAGCGCGCCGCCGGTCGCGAGCTCGCCGAGGTCGGAGGCCACCCACCAGTCGACGGGGCCGGCGGCGTCCTCCGCCTCGTAGGGCCGCAGGTCGACCCGGGCGCGCACCGCGTCGTCCGCGCCCGCACCGGCCGCGGCGACCAGCCCCAGCCGCTCGGCGCCCTCGACGCCGAGCGACGGCAGCGCCCGGGCCAGCGCGGCCGCGGGCACCGGGACGCCGAGCACGAACGCGCGGACCAGCGCCGCGCGGGGCTCGTCGCCGGCCGTCGCCAGCAGGGCGGGGACCGGCTCCTCGCGGTGCAGCGCGGCGCTCGCGACCGGGCCGAGCAGCTCCTCGACCCCGGGCACGGTGAACCCGGAGGCGGCGAGGTCGGCGCGCAGCGCGGTGACGAGCGCGGGGTCGGCGGTCAGGGGCTCGGTCGGGGCGGCGTCCACCGGACCATCCTCCCCGACGCGACCCGGCGCGTCGGCCCGGCGTCAGACCGGCAGCGGCTCCCCGCCCGGCCCGTCGCCCCCGGCGGGCGCGGCGTGCGGCACGACCTCGTCCTGCCAGCGCGTCGCGTACCAGCCGGTCGGTCCGCCGGACTCCAGCGTCACCACGCCCGTGTTGTCGAGCGGCCAGCGCCCGGACGTGGCGGCGTCCAGGTTCCCGGCCCGGGTCAGCGTCCAGAGCCGGATCATGGCGCCGTGGCTGACGACCGCGGCCGTCCCCGCCCCCGTGCCGAGCAGCTCGTCCACGACCGCGTCGAACCGGTCGAGCGTCGCCCGGCCCGACTCCCCGCCCGGCATGGCGACGTCCAGGTCGCCGGACGCCCAGGCCACCATCGTCGACAGGTACCGGTGCACCGACTCCTCGTCCGTGCGCATCTCCAGGTCCCCGGCGAGCACCTCGCGCAGGCCCTCCCGGACCTGCACCTCGAGGTCGTGCGGCCGCGCCACCTCCGCGGCGGTCGCCCGCGCGCGGTCCAGCGTCGACGCGTACACCGCGTCGAGCGGCTCGCCGGCCAGCGCCTCGCCGACCGCGCGCGCCTGCCGCTCGCCCTCGGGGGTCAGCGGCGCGCCCGGGGCGGCGGTGTCGAGCGCGTGGACCAGGTTGGACGGGGTCTGGCCGTGCCGGACGAGGTGCAGCCGCACGGTCACTCGCAGTTCTCGGTGGTGAACGCGCTCAGGTCGTCGCTCGCCGTGGCGAGGTCCTCGGAGTCGGCCTGCTCGGCGAACTGCTGCAGGGCGGCGGTGAACGCCTCCTGGTCCGTCGGGTCGATGTCGGCCAGCGCGTCGTCGAGCTCGGCGAAGGTCGAGGTGAACACGCCCCACGAGTCGGCGATGTCGTCCGGCGCCTCGACCTCGTCGAACTGGTCGCGGGCGTCCGAGATCGCGTCGGCGAACGCCTGCGGGTCGTCGCTGAGCGACCCGGCGGCGGTGATCTCCGTCATCGCGTCCTCGCCCGCGGAGCAGAACGCCTGGACCTTGTCGTCGTCGCCCGAGCAGGCGGCGAGCGGGACGACGAGCGCCAGCAGCGCGGCACCCGCGAGGGCGCCGCGGGCGGCACGGCGGGACGGACGGAGGGCGGCGGCGCGGCGCGAGGTCATGGCCCCCACCCTGCCGGACGGCCCGCCGGGCGTCGAGGCGGGGGCCGGACCGCCGCCGGGCGGACACCTCCGCGTCACGTCCGGCGGCACGCCCCGGGTCACGCCCGCAGCGGCACCTCGCGCTCCAGCCGCGCCTCCTCGTCCACCCGCGCCGCCCGCAGCCGGGACAGCACGACCGCGGTGAGCGCGATGAGCCCGGCGGCGATCGCGATCGACAGCCGCACCACGTGGTTCGCCCCGTCGCCGAGGCTGACCGTGACGACGGCCGGCGCGATGAGCAGCGCCACCAGGTTCATCACCTTGATGAGCGGGTTGATCGCCGGCCCGGCGGTGTCCTTGAACGGGTCGCCCACGGTGTCGCCGATGACCACCGCGTCGTGCGCCGGGGAGCCCTTGCCCCCGTACCGGCCGTCCTCGACCAGCTTCTTCGCGTTGTCCCAGGTGCCGCCGGAGTTCGCCAGGAACACCGCCATGAGCACGCCGGCGCCGATCGCCCCGGCGAGGAACCCCGCGAGCGGCCCGATGCCCAGCCCGAACCCGACCGCCACCGGGGCGGACGCCGCGAGCAGCCCGGGGGTGGCGAGCTCGCGCAGCGAGTCCCGGGTGCAGATGTCGACGACCTTGCCGTACTCCGGCCGCTCCGCGCCGGTCATGATCCCGGGGTGCTCGCGGAACTGCCGCCGCACCTCGAACACGATCGCCCCGGCCGCGCGGGTCACCGCGTCGATCGCGAGCCCGGAGAACAGGAACACCGTCGCCCCGCCGAGGATCACGCCGACCAGGGTCACCGGGCTGATCACCTGGTAGTCGGTCATCGCCAGGACGATGTCGCCCGGCACCTGCGTCAGCTCCAGCCCCCGCACCGCCCCGGCCACCGCGTCGGCGTACGACCCGAACAGCGCCGTCGCCGCCAGCACGGCCGTCGCGATCGCGATGCCCTTGGTGACGGCCTTGGTGGTGTTCCCGACGGCGTCGAGGTCGGTGAGGATCTGCGCGCCCTCCTCGGTGACGTCGCCCGACATCTCGGCGATGCCCTGGGCGTTGTCGCTCACCGGCCCGAAGGTGTCCATCGCGACGATCACGCCGACCGTCGTCAGCAGCCCGCAGCCCGCGAGCGCCACCAGGAACAGGGACAGGGAGATCGACCCGCCGGCGAGCAGGAACACCCCGCAGATCGCCGCCGCGATGGTGCCCGCCGTGTAGACCGCCGACTCCAGCCCGACGCCGATCCCGGAGAGCACCACGGTCGCCGCCCCGGTCTGCGAGGTGCGCGCCACGTGGATCGTCGGCTTCGAGGTCGTGCCCGTGAAGTAGCCGGTCAGCCAGAGGATGACGCCGGCCAGCACGACGCCGATCGCGACCGCTCCCGCCGCGACCGCACGCGGGTCGCCCGGGTGGTCCGCCAGCCCGGCCGTCCCGGCGAGGTCCGCGAACGACGACGGCAGGTAGGCGAACGCCGCGACGGCCGCGAGCACCGCCCCCGCCACCGCGGCCACCGCGAAGCCGCGGTTGATCGCCGTCAGCCCGCTCTCGTCGCCACGCACCCGGGTCACGACGACCCCCAGCGCCGCGACCACCGCGCCGATCGCCGTGACGATCAGGGGGAACACGAGCCCCTCCTCGCCGAACGCCGCCCGGCCGAGGATCAGCGCCGCCACCAGCGTCACCGCGTACGACTCGAACAGGTCGGCCGCCATGCCCGCGCAGTCGCCGACGTTGTCCCCCACGTTGTCCGCGATCGTCGCGGCGTTGCGGGGGTCGTCCTCGGGGATGTGCTGCTCGACCTTGCCGACGAGGTCCGCGCCCACGTCGGCCGCCTTGGTGAAGATGCCGCCGCCGACCCGCATGAACATGGCCAGCAGAGCCGCCCCGAAGCCGAAGCCCTCCAGCACCGCGGGCGCCTCGCCGCGGTACAGCAGGACGACCACCGCGGCGCCCAGCAGGCCCAGCCCGACGACCGACATCCCGACGACGCCGCCCGTGCGCAGCGCGATCCGCGCCCCGGCCGCACGCCCGCCCGGGAGCGACGCCGCCGCGGCCACCCGCACGTTCGCCCGCGTCGCGAGCCACATCCCGAGGTAGCCGATCGACGCCGAGAACCCCGCGCCGATCAGGAAGAACACCGAGCGGCCGATCTTGACGCCGGCATCCCCCGGCAGCAGGAACAGCAGCGCGAACACCACCACCGCGAACAGCACCAGCGTGCGCAGCTGCCGGGACAGGTACGCCGCGGCGCCCTCCTGCACCGCCGCGGCGATCGCGCGCATCGACGCGGACCCCTCGTCGGCCGCCAGCACCTGCCGGCGCAGCACCACCGCGACGACGAGGGCGGCGACCGCCACGGCCGCGATGACGGCGACCACCACGAGGCTCCCGGACCCGAGCTCGACCATGCATCCTCCTCGGACGCGAGGCACGGCCCTGCCCGAGCCGCCCCCGGTACGCGCCGCTCCGTTGCCGCGCGAGAGGACGCCACTGTAGCCAGATATGTCCGGTTGGGAAGGGGTGCGGGCGCCGGTTCCACCACTCGGGCCCCGGGGTCTCGTGCGGCCGGGGGCGACCGTCCCGGCCCCGTCGCGAGTCAGCCCGGCGCCGCCACAGCGGGCAGCGGGTCCGCCTTGCGCGCCAGCATCCGCCGCTGCGCCTTCTGCACGAGCGCGTCGGCGTCCGCGTCGCCCGCCGACGACACCACCCACGCCAGCCGGACGGGCGGCTCGTCGGGCGCCTGCGGCAGCAGCGCGCGGCCGATGCTCTCGACCACCCGGGCCACCTGCTCCTCGGCCTCTGCACCGGGCACGCCGGGCAGCAGCACGACGGCCATGAGCTCGTCGCTCCCCGTGCGGCCGACCATCGCGCCCGTCGGCACCCCGTCCGCGAACCGGTCGGCCAGCACCCGGAGCAGCGCGTCGCCCGCGGCGCCGCCGAACCGCGCGTTCACCCGGGCGAACCCGTCGACGTCGGCCTGGACCAGCAGGAGCCGGCGGGTGCTGCCGGGCAGCAGCCGGGCCCACTCCCGTGCGGTGTGCAGCACGAGCTCGCGCCCCGGCAGCCGGGTGAGCGGGTCGTGCAGCGACCGCTCCGACAGCGCGGCCACCAGCGCGCGCACCAGGTCCGACGTCGCCACCGCTCCCCAGGTGCCCGACCGGACCAGCACGTCGTCGTAGCGCGTCTCCCCGGACCGCTCCATCGCGCGGGTCGCCGACTCGACGATGCCGGTGCGCTCGTCGACCACGAGCGGAGACCAGTCGGCGACTTCCCCGACGGGCCGCCGGGCGAGCACGGCTCGGCCGTAGCCGAGCCGACCGGTCTGCGCGTCGGTGAACCGGCTGCGGGACACCATGCCGATGCTGCCGTCCCGCTCGTCGACCACCGCCAGGCACGGCAGGTGCGGCGACCGGAACAGGACCTCGACCTCGCTCATCGGCAGGTCGCGGTCCACGACCTCGACCGGGACGGCGATCTCGCCCACGGAGCGGTGCACGCCTCCGACGGCGCGGGAGGTGCGGACCAGGAGGTCGACGTCGTTCGGCACGACCGCATGGTGCCGCGGCGGGCGGGGCGCGCCGCGTGCAGGGCGGCCGAGGCGCCGAGACTTCCCCCTGCGTTCACCGGGACGTCGTCGTGGACCACCCTTCCGGGTGGGGTCCGCCCTCGGTCGGAGGGCAGCCTCTCGGTACCGACAGCGTAGGTGCGCCTGGAGTCCGACCGCCGCGTCTGGGTGGACCGACTGGACGCGAGGATGGGAGGGCGGGACAACGGGGCCCCGCTCGATCTGTGGAGGAGTGTGCCGCCATGCGCGAGACCCGGGCTGCGACCATCGCGATCCTCGGTCGGCTCCGGCGGCGAGCAGGCGGGCTCGCCGCGGCCGGTGACGCCCGCCTGACCAGGGTGACGAACGAGCCGGCGGCGTCGGACGGGCTGACGTCCACCTCGCAACCGCGAGACCCGGCAGATCCGCCACCGACTCGGGATCGGCGCGACCTCGATGCGGGCGAGCCCGCAAGCTGAGCGGCTCCTGGCGCCGGACCGTGCATCCGGCGGTTCGTCGCCGGAGGTCGCGGAGCGTCTCGCGCGCTGGCCCCTCCGCGCGTGATCAGCCCTCGCGGTCGGCGGCGAGCGCCTCGTCCACCGTCTCCCGGATGGTGAACACCTGGGTGAGCGCGGTGATGCGGAAGACCTTGAGCAGCCGCTCGGAGTCGATGACGAGCTGCAGCCTCCCGTCGAGCCCCCGGACGCGCTTGAGCACGCCGACGAGCAGCCCGAGCCCCGTGGAGTCCATGAACCGCACCTCGGTGAGGTTCACGACCAGGTCCACGTGCCCGGAGTCGACCAGGCCGGTGAGCTTCTCGCGCAGCGCGGGCGCGGTGTACACGTCGATCTCGCCGGTCACGTCGACGACGGTCCTGCCCTCGACGGTCCTGCTGGCCACGCTGACGTCCACCGGAGCTCCCCTCTGCCTTCCGGGAGCATTCAAACAGACCGCACGCCCGTGGCCCACGTGTTGCGTGCTCACGCGTGTCCGGCGGACCCCTCGGACCGGGTGAACGTCACCGCGTCCCCGGGCCGGAGCTGCGCCGCCAGGTCGCGGGACCGGGGCTCGACGACGGCGACCACGGGGTAGCCGCCGGTCACCGGGTGGTCCGCGCCGAACACGACCGGCCGACCGTCCGGCGGCACCTGCACCGCGCCGGGGACCAGGGGCTCGGAAGGGAGCTCGCCGCGGTCGACCCGCTCGACCGGCGGACCGTCGAGGCGCAGCGCCACGCGGTCGCTGGCCGGTGTCACCGCGTAACGCCCGGCGAGGAGCCGCTCGAACGCGTCCGGGGTGAACCAGTCGGCGCGCGGCCCCGGGGTCACGCGGAGCACGGCGGTGCCGGGCCAGTCGCGGGGCGGGTCCGGCCAGGGCTGCGCGGCGTCGACCACCTGCGCCCCGACCGGCAGCACGTCACCGGCGCGCAGCGGCTCCGGGCCGAGGCCCGCGAGCCGGTCGGCGGAGCGCGAGCCGAGGACGCGCGGCACGTCGACGCCGCCGCGGACCGCCAGGTAGAGCCGGAGGCCGCGGGTCGCCGTGCCGGTGCGGAGCACGCCGCCGGGCGGGACGCGGGTGGCGGCGTGCGGGGCGACCGGGACGCCGTCGACGTCCGCGGGAACCTCGGCCCCGGCGAGCGCGACGACGCCGCCCGCCGGGAACCGGAGGGACAGGCCGCCGAGCAGCACCTCCAGACCGGCGGCGTCGGGGGCGTTGCCGACGAGGCGGTTCGCGAGGCGGAGCGCCCCGGCGTCGGCGGCGCCGGACCGCCCGACGCCGACTGCCGCGAGGCCGGGGCGGCCGCGGTCCTGGACGAGGGCGAGCGGGCCGGGGGTGAGGACCTCGACGGTGGCGCGGACGGTGGCGCGGACGGGGGCGCGGGCGGAAGCGCTGGCGGGGTCGGGACGCGACGCGGAGGAGGTGCGGCCGGACGGCAGGGTCGGGACGTCCCGAGAGGCGCTGGGCGCAGGGTCGTCGGCCGGGCGGTCGGCGGGAGCGTCGGCGGGCACGAACCGCACCCGCGTGCCGGGGCGGAGCAGCGCGGGCGGGTCCCGGTCGACGTCGAACAGCGGCACGTCGCACGTGCCGAGCAGCATCCAGCCGCCCGGGGTCGCCGCCGGGTAGACGGCGGCGAACTCGCCCGCGATCGCGACCGCGCCCGCGGGGACCCGCTCGCGCGGGGTCGACCGCCGGGGGACGTGCAGGGCGGGGTCCAGCCCGGTCAGGTAGGCGAACCCCGGCATGAAGCCGCCGAACGCCACGGTGTACTCCGATGCCGCGTGACGGTGCACGACCTCGTCCTCGCTCAGGCCGGTGGCGCGGGCGACCTCGGCCAGGTCGGCGCCGTCGTACCGGACGGGCAGGACGACGGGCGCGCGCGGGGGCGCGGCATCCGGGTCGTCGGTGGGCCGGTCGGTGCAGTCCGCGCGGTCGGGGTCGTCGGTGGGCGGGTCGGTGTCGCGGTGAGTGCCGGCCGCGACGGCAGCCGCCTTCTGGAGGCGGTCCAGGGCGGCGCGCGCGTCGGCCGGCGTCGCGAACCGCACGAGCACCGTGCGGGCGGCCGGGACCACGTCCACCGCGCCCGGGAGCGGGCTCGACCGCAGGGCGTCGTCCAGCGCGCGGACGGCGACGAGGTCGGGCAGGTCGGCCAGCAGGGCGTCGACGCCGTAGGGCACGACACGGCTGGCCGTCGCGGGCACGGCCCCGGCGTCCAGAGCGACGGACCTGGGCTGCGCGCCGACGTCGGGGCCCGTGGGTTCCGTGGCGTGCGTCGTGGCGTACGCCAGGTCCGTCGAGTTCGCAGGGTCCGCCGAGTTCATCGGGTCCGCCGAGTTCGCAGGGTCCGCCGGGTCCGTCGTCACGACGGCGCTCCGCTCACGCCGCGGCGGGGCGCAGCTCGACCCCCGCGGCCTCGAGCGCCGCGCGGACGGCGCGCGCCACGGGCACCGCCCCGGGCGTGTCCGAGTGCACGCACAGCGACGCCGCGTCGAGGCGCACGAGCGTGCCGTCCGCGGCGACGACCGTGCCCTCGGTGGCCATCCGCACGGCGCGCCCGGCGGCCTCGTCCGAGTCGGTCACCAGCGCCCCCGCGCTGCCGCGCGGCACCAGCGTGCCGTCCGCGAGGTAGCCGCGGTCGACGAACGCCTCCGTCACCGTCGGCAGCCCGGCGTCGCGCGCGTGCCGGAGGACGGCGGAGCCGGGCAGCCCCACGACCGCGAGGGTCGGGTCGACCCCGGCGACGCCCGCGACGACAGCGGCGGCCTGCTCCTCGTCGCGCACGATGCGGTTGTAGAGGGCGCCGTGCGGCTTGACGTAGCCGACGCGCGCGCCGACGGTCCGGGCGACGGCCTGCAGCGCGCCGACCTGGTAGGCGACCTCGGCGGCGAGCTCGCCCGGCGGCACGTCGAGCCGGCGGCGCCCGAACCCGACGAGGTCGCGGTACGAGACGTGCGCGCCGACCGCCACGCCGCGGGCCAGCGCCGTCGCGCACCGGGCCGCCATGATCGACGGGTCGCCGGCGTGGAACCCGCAGGCGACGTTCGCGCTGGTGACCACGGACAGCAGGGCGTCGTCCGCGCCGGGCTCCCCCAGGCTCCACGGGCCGTAGCCCTCGCCGAGGTCGCAGTTCAGGTCGATGTGCGTCGCCACGTGCCCATCCTGCCCCGCCCGCCACGAGGGCCGGGAGCCGCGGCGGGCGCACCGGTACGCCGCAGCGCCGTCGAGGGGCGAGGATGGTCCCGTGGTGGGGACCGGTGAGCTGCTCGACGTGCTGCTCGCCGCGGGCCGCCGCGCCGACCGGCTGACGCACGTCCGGCACCTGCCCCCCCGCGAGGGCACCCCGGTGGACTGGCCCGCCTGGGCGGACGCCGACCTGGTCGCGGGCTACCGGGCGCTCGGCGTGGAGCGTCCGTGGCGGCACCAGGCGCTCGCGGCGGACGCGGCGTGGTCCGGGCGGCACACCGTGCTGTCGACGTCCACCGGGTCCGGCAAGTCGCTGGCGTTCTGGCTCCCGTCGCTGTCGGCGGTCCGCGCGCAGGCCGCGGTGCGGGCGCTCGACCCGGGGCGGATCGAGACGGTCGCCCGCCGCGGGTCGGTGCTGTACCTCTGCCCGACCAAGGCGCTCGCGGCGGACCAGCGGCACGCGCTGGACCGGGTGCTGCACGCCGCCCGGCTCCGGGACGTCCGCGTCGCCACCTGCGACGGCGACACGGCGCAGGAGGAGCGGCGCTGGGTGCAGGAGCACGCCGACGTCGTGCTCACGAACCCGGACTTCCTGCACTTCGCCCTGCTGCCGCAGCACCGGCGCTGGGCCCGGCTGCTGGGGTCGCTGCGGTACGTCGTGCTGGACGAGTGCCACGCCTTCCGCGGGGTGTTCGGCGCGCACGTCGCGGCCGTCCTGCGGCGGCTGCGCCGCGTCGCGGGGATCTACGGCGCCGACCCGGTCTTCCTGCTCGCCTCCGCGACCACGGCTGAGCCCGCGGTGAGCGCGGCGCGGCTGATCGGAGTCCCGGCCGAGGACGTCCTGTCCGTCGCGGAGGACACCTCCCCCGCCGGGCGGAAGACGGTCGCGCTCTGGCAGCCGCCCGAGGTCGCGCCCGCCGAGGGCCCGTGGAGCGGGCTGCTGCCCGAGGACGACCCGTGGGCGCTCCCCCTGGACGAGCCCCCGGTCGACGTGGACCGCGCGGGGACCGACACGGCGGCCGGCACCGAGGCGGACGCCAGGGCGCGGACCGGGGCCGACAGCACGGCCGTCGGCGCCGACGGCGACGGGACGGCCGGGGCCGCCGGCGACGGGACGGCCGGGGCCGACGGCGACGTGGCAGCCGGGGCCGACCCCACCGCGCGCACCGCCGCCCCTGCGCCGGGCCCGGATGCCGGCACGGTCGGGCCGGCGCGGGAGGGGTCGGGACCGCTCGGCACCGGCGAGGACCTCGTCGCCGACGACCCGGACCGGCCGCGCCGCTCGGCGACGGCCGAGGTGGCCGACCTGCTCGCCGACCTCACGGCCGCGGGCGCCCGGACGCTCGCGTTCACACGGTCGCGGCGGGCCGCGGAGTCGGTCGCGACGGTGACCCGGGAGCACCTGCGGGAGGTGGACCCCGAGCTCGCGGTGGCCGTCGCCGCCTACCGGGGCGGGTACCTGCCCGAGGAGCGCCGCGAGCTGGAGGCGGCGATCCGCACCGGGCGGCTGCGCGCGCTCGCCACGACCAACGCGCTGGAGCTCGGCGTCGACATCTCGGGGCTCGACGCGGTCGTGATCGCGGGGTGGCCGGGCACGCGCGTGTCGCTCTGGCAGCAGGCGGGCCGGGCGGGGCGGGCGGGCGCCGACGGCCTGGTCGTGCTCGTCGCCCGCGAGGACCCGCTCGACACCTACCTGGTCCACCACCCCGAGGCGGCGCTCGACGCCCCCGTGGAGGCCACGGTCTTCGACCCCGGCAACCCCTACGTGCTCGCCCCGCACCTGTGCGCCGCCGCGGCGGAGACCCCGTTGCGCGCCGAGGAGCTCGACCTGTTCGGTCCGGGGACGCGGGAGCTGCTGGACGTCCTGGTCGCGCGGGGCGCGCTGCGCCGCCGGCCGTCGGGCTGGTACTGGACGCACGCCGAGCAGGCGGCGCGGCTCACGGACCTCCGCGGGACCGGGGGCGACCCGGTGCGCGTCGTCGAGTCCACCACCGGCCGGCTGCTGGGCACGGTGGACTCGGCCGCCGCGGACTCGACCGTGCACGCGGGCGCGGTCTACGTGCACCAGGGCGCGACGTACGTCGTCGACGAGCTGCGGCTCGAGGACGGGGTCGCCCTGGTCGACCGGCGCGACGTCGACTACGGGACGTGGGCCCGGTGGGTGACGTCCACCGAGATCCGGTCCGTCACCGCGGAGCGCCGCTGGGGACCGGTGACGTGGGGCTTCGGGGCCGTCGACGTCACGACGCAGGTGCTGAGCTTCCAGCGCAAGCGGATCCCGGACATGGAGGTGCTCGGCTCCGAGCTGCTCGACCTGCCGGCCCGCACGCTGCCGACGACCTCGGTCTGGTGGACGGCACCCGTCGAGGTGCTGGAGCGCGCCGGCATCACCGTCGAGACCGCTCCGGGAGCGCTGCACGCCGCGGAGCACGCGTCGATCGGGCTGCTGCCGCTGCTCGCCACCTGCGACCGCTGGGACCTCGGCGGGGTCTCGACGGCGCTGCACGCCGACACCGAGCAAGCGACCGTGTTCGTGCACGACGCCTACCCGGGTGGGGCGGGGTTCGCCGAGCGCGGGTACGGGCTCGGGGCGACGTGGCTGCGCGCCACCCGGCAGGCGATCGCGACCTGCCCGTGCCGCACCGGCTGCCCGGCGTGCGTGCAGTCCCCGAAGTGCGGCAACGGCAACAACCCGCTGGAGAAGGCGGCCGCCGTGCGGCTGCTCGACGCGGTCCTCGCGCACGCCCCGGCCTGAGCCGGGGCCGGAGCCGCGCACACCCGCACGCCGCCCGCCCGGGCGGCGCCCGACCGCGCGGCGCCCGACCGCGCGGCGCGGACCG
>NZ_JAHVCI010000026.1:0-54758 GCF_019265565.1 Cellulomonas sp. PS-H5 | reverse complement strand
GGGCGGTCCTATCTCGACGGCACGGTCCTATCTCGGCGAGAGGGCGAGAGGGCGAGAGGGCGAGAGGGCGAGAGGACGGGAGGGCGAGGGCTCCTCAGGGCTCCCAGCCCGAGGCCGTCGCGACCGTCGCCGCCAGCTCCTCGACCGTGCGGCCGTCCGTGGCCACCCGGGTGACCCACGGGCCCGCCGCGCGGTCCAGCAGCTCGGCCGCGGCCGCCGAGCGGTCGAGGTGCTCCCGGAGCGCCGACCCGATCTCCCGCGCCCCGAGCCGGGTCCGCACGGTCCGGGCCGATGCCGTCAGCAGCACCCCGGACACGCGCGCCCGCCCGCCGAGCGCCCGGGTGACCAGCTCGCGTTCGAGGACGCTCACCGTGTTCACGTACACCAGCCGCCGGTAGCCGGCCGCGGCGTACGTGCCCCACAGCGCGCGGAGGTTCGCCTCGGTGAGCGCGGTGCCGTGCGGGTCCGACGCGGGCTTCGGGTACGCGGCCGACAGGTTGTCCCCGTCGACCAGGCAGTGCGCGAGCCCGGACCGCTGCCAGCGCGCCGACAGCTCGAACGCGACCGACGACTTGCCCGAGCCGGAGCGTCCGGCCACCAGCAGCACCTCGGGCTCCACGCCGTCCTCCCTCCGGCTCGCCGCGCCGCGTCAGCCGGCCGCGACGCCCGCGACCGGCTTGGTCCGCGAACGGCCCGCCGTGTCCTTGAGCACCACGTACTTGAGGTCGACGTGCGGCTCCAGCGCGCTGAACTTGTCGTTGGGCGCGCCGATCATCAGCTGGAACCCGAGCCCGCGCCACGCGCCGATCGCGCGGCCTGTGAACCGCGCGTCCGCCTTGATGAGCGCCTCGTCGAGGAACACCGGCGCGTACCGCGGGCGCGGGGCCCCGGCGTCGCCGAGCTGGTACCGCAGGGCCGCGCCGACGATGAACGCCACGAGCTCCTGCGACTCGCCGCCGGACTTCTCGCCGATGTGGTCGTACAGCGCGACGTGGTTGCCGTCGAGGTCGACCTTCTCCGCGCTCAGCCGCACGTGCCGGCGGACGTCGACCAGGTCGGCGAAGTCCGGGGACGTCCGGCGGATCCGGTCGATGACCTTCGCCATCCGGTGGTACCGGCGCTCGCGCTCGGCGTCGGACGCCTCGGTGGCCAGCAGCTCCTGGAGGTCCTTCAGCTCCTTGCGGAACCGCGCCACGACCGTCGACTGCGTGTCGCGGGCGTCGATCCGCAGCCGGTGCTCGTCGTCGGCGAACGGCAGGTCCGCGAGGATGTCGTTGACCGGCTGGATGCGCTCCTTGATCTCCCGGACCGACCGGCTCAGGCCGTGGTGCAGGTCCGTGAGGTCGTTGCCGGACAGCCGCAGCAGGCTCTTGCGCCACTCGGCCTCGAGCTCGTGCAGCCCGGACGTCTCCAACGCCCCGAGGATGCGCGCGAAGTCGGCGTACGACGCGTCGGGGTCGGTGCCGAGGTTCGGGTCGGGCCAGCGCTCCACGAAGGTCTCGAACGTCCGGCGCAGCGCCTCCCGCGCCGCCCCGATCGTCTGCTGCGCCGCGAGCAGGTCGGTGCGCAGGATCTCGTTCGCCCGCGCGACCGTGCTGTCGAACGCGGCGAGCGCGGCGGCGGGCGCCGGGCGCGACCCGCCCGACGCACCCGCGCCGGTCGGTGTCCCGCCGAGCAGCGCGTCCAGGTACGCCCGCTGGTCGTCGCCGACCGTCACGCCGGCGTCCTGCGCCTCGTCCAGCGCGAGCTGCGCGGCGTCCACCTCGTCGGTGATCGTCGACCAGCGGCCGCCGAGGTCCTCCGCGGAGCCCTTGGTCCGGCCGACCTCCTCGGTCAGGTCGCGGATCGTCCGCTCGAGCTCGACCACGCGCTGCTGCAGCCGGGTCACCTCGGGGTTGCCCGACGTGACGTCCTCGATGACCGTCGCCCAGCGGGCGCGCTCGGCCTCGACCGCGGCGACGTCCACCTGGTCCCAGCTCACCGCGTCCAGCTGCTCGTACGCGCGCGTCTCGACGTCGTGGGCGTCCAACCGGTCCTCGGCGGCGCGCACCTGGCGCTCCGCGTCGTCCAGCCGGGCCTGGGCCGCGGCGATCTGCTCGTCCAGGTGCGCGAGCCGTCGGGTGTTGGTGAACCCCAGGACGTTGGCGCGGCCCTGGCCGCCGTGCGCCCCACGACGCCCCTCGGAGACCTGGCCGGACCGGGTCAGCGCCTTGGGGTGCTGAGACAGCTCGCCGGGGGTGTCGACGCAGACGAACGCGAACCGGCTCGCGAGCTCGCTGCGCAGCCAGCCCGTGAACGGACCGTTCCGGAAGTCGAGCCGGCCCGGGAGCGTCCGGGGGTCCAGCGCCACGTCGGAGCGCAGGTCCGTGGGCACACCTTCGAACCGGATGCGGCGCGCCGTCGGCACCGCGTCGATCGCGCGGCGGAAGGCCGTCACGTGCGCGGCGTCGATCAGCAGCAGCGTCGCGAACCCGCCGAGCGCCAGGTTGAACGCGTCCCGCCACGGCTCGTGCTCCGTGCGGACCTCAATCAGCTCGGCGACGAACGGCAGCTCCTCCGGCGTCAGCCCGGCGGCCTCGGCCAGCGCCGCGCGCGCCCGGTGCAGGTCGCCCGGGATGTTGTCCTGCCGGCGCGCCACGGCCTCCCGGTCGGAGCGCAGCACGGCCAGGTCGACCCCGGCGGCCTTCTTCTCGGACATCGCCGTGCCGAACTCCGCGCGCGCCTCGGACTTCGCGTCGCCGTCGGCCTGGGCCTGCCGGCCGCGCGCGGCCAGCGCGTCGAACTCCTTCTCGCTCGACACCGTGGTGCCGAACGCGGTGCGCAGCACGTCGTCGAGCCGGCCGCGGGCGCGGGTCACGCGCTCCAGGCGGTCCTCGGTCGCGACGAGCTCGCGCTGCGCGGTCGCCAGGCGGTCGCCGCCCGAGGACCACAGGGTCTCCCGGACGCCCTCGAGCTCGGACCGCGCGGCGGCGATCCGGCCGGTGGTCTCGGCGGCGCGCTTCTCGGCGTGCTGGTGCTCGCGGCCCAGCGCCTCCTCGACCGCACGCAGCAGTCCCAGCCGGCGCTCGTGCCGCCACAGCGTCGCGGTCGACCGGTCGTCGTCGAGCGTGCCGACCCGGTCGATCACGCGGAGCCGCTCGGCGGCCTCGTCCAGCGCCTCGCGGTGCGCGCGGATGGGCTCCAGCGCCTTCACCTGCTGGCGGGCGGTGATCATCTGCTCGCGGGTGCCGGACAGCTTGTCGAACTGCTCGACCACCGCGTCGGCCGTCGCGAACGTGCTCGGCTCCTCCAGCACCATCGCCTTGTAGAGCGCGTCGACAGTGGTGATCTGCTGGCCCGCCTGGATCCGGCCGAGCAGGGCGACCGCCTTCGCGCCGTCGCCGGTCGCGCCGATGCCGAGCGTCGAGTGCAGCCGCGCGGTGAACTCGCGGTCCGTGTCGAACGGCGTCAGGCCGGCGGCGGTGAGCACGGGACGCGGGAACCGGTCGGCAGCGGCGGCCTCCAGGTCCCGCAGGTCGAACGGGCCGTCCGCGGTCGCGCGCAGGGCGATGACGTCCTCGAGCGTGCGGGCCGCCGACGGCACGTACCAGGCGCGCACGCCGGTGAGCTCGCGGCCGGCCTGGTCCACCCAGGTCATCGCGATCGCCGACCAGGTGTCCCGGCCGTCGCCGCGCAGCACCCGCTGCTTCGTCCCGTCCGCGGACCGGGTCTCGTCCAGCTTGCCGCGGGAGTAGGACAGGATGTTCCGCTGGTCCTTGCCGCGCGGGCGGCCGACGACCCCGCCGTTCGACGCGCCGTTGAACGGCGTGGTGTGCGGCATCAGGAGCGCGATGTACGCGTCCATCAGCGTCGACTTGCCGGAGCCCGAGCCGCCGGACAGCAGCGTCGCCGTCGGGGCGAACCGGACCCGGTGGTGGCCGTCGTACCCGCCCCAGTTGACGAGCTGCAGGTCGCGCGCGACCCACTGCTGGCCCGTCGACGCGGCGGGGATCAGGCCGAACAGGGTGTCGACCATCGTCATCGTGCGACCTCCTCGGAGGCGTCGTCGGCGGTAGTGGCGCCGGGCGGGTCGGCGGGGGCGTCGTCGTCGGGCGCGGCGGGCGCGGCGGGCTCCTCGGCGGCGGCCTCCTCGAGCGTCGGCCCGAGGTCGACCGGCTCCTCGGCGACCTGGTCGCCCTCCGTCGTGCCGTCGTCGCCCGCGGGGAGGTCGTCCGCCGCGGCGTCCGCGTCTCCGTCGGCCGGGGCCTCGTCGTCCGCGCGGAGCGCTTCCTCGGCCACCGCCCCGCCGGTGCGCACCTGCTCCCGCAGCCACGCGCTCAGCTCCGACAGCCGCTCGTTGCTCAGCACCACCTCGACCAGCGGCGTCACCCGATAGCGCCCCTCGGACTCCTCCTCGACGACGCCCTCCTTGGCGAGCCGCAGCACCGCGGCGCGGATCTCCCGCTGGCGGGCGGCGACGTTCGTGTCGTCGGGGTCGAAGTACGTCAGCGCGGTCTGCTCGATCTCCTCGACGTCCACGCGGGCCGAGGTCTCCCCCGCGCCGCGCTCGCGCTGGAACACCGTCCGCAGGTGCACGAGCACCAGCGTCTCCGCGCGGGTGTACGCCTCGTCGCGGAGCAGCACGGGCACGTCGAGCTCGTCGGAGCGCACCTGCCGCTTGTAGGCGATGCCGCGCTGGTGGTCGACGACGAGGTGCACGAACAGGTCGTGCAGGCGCGACTCGATCACCTGCTGGTTGTCGAGCAGGGTCCGCCACTGCTGGCGGTTCTTCTCCGCCAGCAGGAACCGGCGCTGCAGCAGCCGGACCAGGACGCGGCGGACGTCGGCGTCGAGCGTGCCGGAGTCGCCCGGGAACAGCTCGGCCGGGTCCTCCTCCATCGACACGGTGTCGATGAACGCCTCGACGTCGTCGGCGCCGGGGAAGGTCTCGGCCGTCGTGGTGTCAGTCATCGTCCTCGTCCTTCGTCATCGTCGTCACGCCGCCGAACGCGAACCGCCGCCGGGTGCCGTCCGGGCGGACCGCGTCGACGTAGGCGACCTCGTCGGTCTCGGTCATGCCGCGCTGGTGGGCGATCTCCAGCAGGCCGAGCAGGTCGACCGGCCGGCGCAGCGGCTCCGGGGCCGCGTTGAACGCGGCCCCCACGTCGACGGTTCCGGCGCCCTCCGCGAACGCCACCAGGTGCGACCCCAGGTCGGCGTAGTGCGGGCCGCCCCAGGCGAGGGCCTCCGCGGCCGACGCGTCGGAGTCGTCGTCGTCCCACGCGGTCAGCGGGCTCGGCGGCTCGGCCGGCCGCACGTCGCCCGCCGTCTGCCGCAGGTGCTCGACCTCGGCGACCGGGAGCCGGCGCAGCGGGTCGACCGCCTGGCCCCGGCGGGCGCCGGGCACCCACGCCTGCAGCCCGGTCATCACGTCGCGCAGCAGCTCGTCCACCTGCCGGTCGCGGAGCGGGTCGTGGTTCCGCACCTGCGCGGTGATGACGAACGACGCCTCGCGCTGCGCGGTGAACACCTGGTCGAGCCCCTGCTCGATCCGGCGGCCGATGTCCCGGAGCTCCGCGCGCTGCTGCGCGGGCAGCCGGCGGGTGAACCGGTGCCGCAGCACGGTCGACAGCTGGGTCGCAAGGTGGTCGAGCCGCTGCGGGTCGCCGATCAGGCGCAGGGCGCCGGCGAAGGCGCGACCCTCGGGCGTCGAGTCCATGACGTGCTCGCCGCGCTCCAGGTACTCGCGCAGGACCTCGCCGGTCGGCCGCTCGTCCTGGCGCAGCGCCTGCACGACGTCGCGCTGCATGACCTTGATCGACTCGGCGACCCGGGCGAAGTCGGCCGGGAGCTCCCGCACGAGGTGCAGGACGTTCTCGGCCTCCTCGAGCAGCGTCTCCTCGTCGGTCTGCTCGACCTCGCCGGTCTTCTGGATCCGGTCGAGCTCGCCGCGGAGCCGGGTGATCTCGGCGTCCAGCCGGGCCATCCGCACCAGCGCGTCGGGGTCGGCGTCCTCCGCCAGCCGGTCCACGGCGTCGAGCAGCGTCCGCACCCGCGACTGCGACACCCGGGCCCGGGTCCCGCCCGCGCGGCCCGCGACCTCCAGCGCGCCCACGGCGTGCGCCGACAGGCTGTAGACCTCGACGTCGTCGTCCAGCACCTGCCGCGCGAGCCAGCCGGCGTCGGCCCACTGGCGGCACAGGTCGCGCGCCGAGCCGGTGGGCAGGTCGTCGCCGTGGCCGGCCGCGCGCAGCTGGTCCAAGGCGTCGCCGACCTCGGTGTGCGCGTCCGCGACCGGGACCTGGGGCCGCTCGGCGGTGAACACGAGCGAGAGCAGGGAGACGACGAGGGGGGCGTGCCGCTTGTGGAGCAGGTCCAGCATCGGGTTCTGGAAGGCCCGGACGGCGCCCAGGTACGCCCCTTCGGCACGAGTGATCATCGCCGGACAGCGTAGGTGACCGGCGGGGGTGGTCAGGACGCGGGACCGCGGACCGCGCGGCGCGCGCCCGGGAGGACCGCGAGCGCCAGCACCGCGGCGCCGACCAGCACCGCCACGGCGGCGGCCTGGCCCCCGTCCCCGGCGACGCCCCGGCCGACCGACGCGGCGCCGAGCGTCTGGGTCACGGCGGTGGCCACGGACTCGGCGATCACGACGGCCGCGGCCGCCTGCGGCACCGAGATCCCGTCCGCTTCCCGCGGCTCCTCGACCACCCGGTTGAGCGTCTCCAGGTAGACCAGGCCGATGCCGACGCCCGACGCGGCCCAGCCCGCGAGCGCCATCCCCACGCGGGGCGCGGCCGGGTCGGCGAGCACCGCCGCGGCCACCACCAGCACGCCCACGGCCAGCAGCAGGCCGCCGAACGTGGACCGACGCACGTACCCGCCCGGGAGGGACGCGGGCCACCGGCTCACCCCGAGCCCGGCGACCGCCCAGCCGAGCGCGCTGGCGCCCAGCACCAGCACCACGTCGCGGGTCGTCCCGCCGAGCAGGTCGTGCACCACGACGGCGACGATCCCCGAGGCCCCGAAGTAGGCCGCGCACACCAGAGCGAAGGTGGCGACCGCGGCGGGCCGGCCGGGCCGGGCGCGCAGCGTCCCGGGCGGGAGCAGCCGGCGCGCCGCCACCAGGGCCACCGCTGCACCCCCGACGCCCGCCGCCACCGCCCACCCCGCGGGCAGGCCGCGCAGCCCGACGACGGACAGCAGCGCGACGCCCGCGGCCAGGACCACCGCCGAGCCCAGCCCCAGGGGCTGCCGCTCCCCCTCGGGACGCATCCGCCCGGAGAGCTGTCGCGCCACGACCAGTCGGGCGACGACGAGCAGCGGGAGGTACAGCACGAGCGCCCACCGCCAGCTCAGCGCCGCGGTGACCCACCCGGCGTACAGCGGGCCGACGAGGGAGATCGCCACCCACATGACGTTGTAGCCCGCCAGCACCCCGCGCCGCCACGCGGGCGGCAGCACCGTCACGATCGCGGCGAGCGACACCGTGGCGAGCGCACCGCTCGCCAGCCCCGACGCCGCGCGCCCGAGGACGAACACGCCGATCGACGGCGCCAGCGCCGACGCCACGCCGCCCACCACGGCGAGCGTCGTGAGGTGCAGCAGCACCCGGTCCACCCGGAACCGCTGCAGCAGCGCCGGGCCGAGCGGCATCGTGAGGAACATCGCGACCTGGGCGCTGCCGACGATCACGCCGTAGTACTCGTGCGCGTCGAGGTCCTGGGCCACCACCGGGACGACCGTCGACAGCAGGACCGACTGGACGCCCGCGACGAGCTCCAGGGTCAGCAAGGCGCCGGCGAGCACCCCGTAGCGCACCCGGCGCGCGGGCGGGGCGACGACCTCGGGCCGGCTCACGGGAGCGAACCTACCGAGCGGGCCGCGATCCCGGGACCGAAGTCGCCCACGCGGCCGCGCCGGTCCGCGCAGACTGGCTCGATGGGCAGCCAGCCGGACCTCGACGCGCACATCCGCCGCTACTACGGCGGGCGGTTCGACGAGTCGTCCCGGCTCACCACCCGGTCCGCCGCGGGCCTGGTCGAGCTCGCCCGCACCCGCCGGCTGCTCGCCGACCACCTGCCCGCGGGGGCCGAGGTGCTCGACGTCGGCGGCGGCACCGGCGTGCACGCGTCCTGGCTCGCGGGGCGCGGACACCCGGTGACGCTGGTCGACCCCGTGCCGGAGCACGTCGCCGCCGCGCGCGCGGCGGGCGGGTTCGCGGCCGAGCCCGGCGACGCCCGCACCCTGCGGTTCCCGGACCGGTCGTTCGACGCGGTGCTGCTGCTCGGCCCGCTGTACCACCTGCGGGACCGCGCGGATCGGCTCGCGGCGCTGGGCGAGGCCCGCCGCGTCCTGCGGCCCGATGGCGTTCTGCTGGCCGGCGCGATCTCCCGGGTCGTCGCCGCGACCGACCTGGTCACGGGCGCCGGCTTCACCGACCTGCCCGGGACCGGCCTCCTGCGCCTGCTCGAGACGGGCCAGAGCCCGCTCGACCCGGCCGACGGCTTCCCCGCCGGGCACTTCCACACCGCCGCCGAGCTGGCCGGGGAGGTCGAGGACGCCGGGCTGCGCGACGTCACGGTCGCCGGGGTCGAGGGGCCGGGGTCGTTCGCGCTGGAGCTGGTGCCGCCGGACGACCAGGTGGTCGCCGCGGCGGTCGTCCTCGCGGAGCGGGCGCAGGGGCACCCGGAGTCGGCGGACCTGTCGGGGCACCTGCTCGCGGTGGCGCGGCGCTGACTCGCGCGCACCGGTGAGGTCGTCACGAGCCGACGAGGTCGTCACGCACAGCCGCCGACCTCACCCCGATGGGGCGACCTCACGGGCGCCGGCGGCGCCCGGCGCGCTCAGGCCACAAGCGCCAGCCACTCCGCGAGCTCCCCGCCCACCGGGACGAGAGGCAGCCCCACCGCGCGGGCGCCGATGCCGAACCTCGCTGCCACCGGCGCCGCGAGGACGGCCGTCCGGGACACCAGCCCCCGGGTCGAGACCAGCAGGTCGGCCTGGCCCCGGCGCTCCGGGTACAGCTGCGTCCCCGCGACGTACCGCGGGTCGAAGGCGGGGTCGAACGCCGGGGCGCCCGTCGAGCCGAGCACGTAGGTCAGCTCCGCCAGCCGGCCGAGGGCACCCGGGCTGAACTTGGCGAACCGCTCCGCGTAGGCGTCGAGGAACCCGAAGTACGTGCCGCCCGAGCGCAGGGCGTAGCTCAGGTACACCGTCTCGCCGCCCGCGGTCAGCCGGAGGACCGTCACGTCCCCGTCGCGGCGGAACCCGGCGACCACGTCGCGGAACCACCGGTACGCGACGGGGTCCAGGCCGAGCGCCGCACCGCCGCGCGCGGCGTCGCCCTTCCAGCCCGCGGCCTGGAACGCGGCGAACTCCGCGTCGACCGCCGGGTCGTCGCTCACGTCGTGCAGCTCGAGCGGCCCGCCGGCGTCCCGCGCCAGCCCGCGCACCCGGCGGCGCAGGTCCTTCCGCCGGCCCGCCCCCATGTGGTCGGCGGCGAGCGGCGGGTCCACCAGCGGCGCATCGGCCGCGCACGGGACCCGCTCCGGGACCGCCGACCGCCGCGCGTACGCGCTCTCCGTCCGGCGCCGCTCGTGCACGAGCATCCCGCCGCGCGCCGCGACCTGGCGCAGCGCGTCGGCGAGCGGCCCGTCGAGCGGGAAGTGCTGCAGCTGGACCAACCCCGGCAGCCCGACCTCCCGCAGGCCGCCGAGCAGCGCGCCGAGCGCCTCGACCTCCCGGCCCGCCCGGACGAGCGGGTGGTGCCGGTCCGAGTGGGTCGTCATGAACGTGCCGCCGGTGGTCACCGCGCGCAGCGGCACGCCGGGGGCCACGGTCGTCGTGGTCAGCGCGAGCAGCGCGAGCCACTCGTCGCCCTCCTCGACGACCAGCAGCCGGACGTCCGCCACGTCGCGGCCGCGGTGCCGCGCGGGCACCAGGAAGCGGGGGTCGAGGTAGACGTTGGGCTCGACGGCGGCGTCGGCGAGCCGGCGCCAGGCGCGGGCGTCCGCGGCGGTCACCCGGGGCAGCGGGACGAGGCGGGCGTGCACGGTGTCCTCCGGTGCGTCGTTGCCGGTGGGGCATCGGTCGCGGCGAGGCTACTGTCCGCTTTGTACCGTTTTCCGGTAGTCACAGGGTGAAGCCGAAACCGACCACACGGTCGTGCGGGGCGGTCACAGCGGGGCCGGGAGAGGTTGCGCCCAGCGTCGACGCCCCGTCGCTGCAGGTCAGGTCGTCGACTTCGGCGGCGGTCCGCGAGCCGCACTCCTCGGCAGCAGGTGCCCGGCGCCCCCTCGGTTCCCTCGAACCAGCGTCCCCCGGACGGCCCAGGGGCCGTGGCGCACGCGTCCGGCGGGCCGCGAACCGTCAGGCGTCCAGCAGCCGCGCGCCCGGCACCCGGCACGCCGCCACCGCACGGCCGTCCACCACGAGGGACGTCTCGACCCAACCCGCCGGCGTCAGCCCGGTGAACCCGTCCGGCCCCGCCGCCAGCGAGGCGGCCCCGGCACCGGGCCCCGCCGATCCGGGCTGCTCCGTGATCAGCGTGGGTTCCTCACCAGGGTCGCCCGCACGGGACACCCGCGCCTCGACCCACACGTCGCCGACCCCGAGGCTCCCGGTCCACGACCACGCGACGTCGAACCCCGGGCCCGAGGGTGCGAGGTCGCGCACCACCCACGCGCGACGTTCGGCGCTCTCGACGCCGGTGCGCTGGAGGGTCGCCGCGGCGCCGACGTCGGGGACACCGGCCGGCACCCGCACGTCGCACGCGACCGGGTCCCCCACCGTCGTCACCGAGCCGCTGGTCGCGGTCGGCACCGCGAACACCGCGCCCACCACGCACACCGCGACCGCCGCGGCGGTCACCGCGGCGGACGCGCGGGACGGCCGCGGCGGCACCGGGTCCCACCCGGGCAGCCACCGAGGGCCTCGCGTCACCACCGCCACCGTGCCCAGTGCGGAGTCCGCGACGGTCCGCCGCAGCGGGTGCCAGAGCGGACGGAGGTACCCGATCAGCAGGATGCCGTCGACGACGTGCACGAACGGCCGCACGAGCGTCCGCAGGAGACCCGCCGGCGCACCGGTGTCCGCACGCACCACGGCCACCCGCGCCACCCGCTTGCCGGGCGTGGCGCCCGTGTACGCCTGGAGCAGCACGAGCGCGAGCAGCGCGGCGCCGACGGCCGCGGCCGCCCACGGGGCCGGGTCGCCCACCCGGGGCGCCCCGGCGGTGAACCCCGAGGGCGGGTGCAGCGACACCGCAGGGGACCCACCGCCGTACCCGGCCCAGGTCACCGCCGCCAGGACCAGGTCGTCGAGCAGCACGGCTGCCGCCCGGCGCCACCAGCCGGCCAGCGCGGGCGTCACCGGCGCCGGTCCGGGCATGGGCGGCACGGGCAGGACGACGGTCACGCGCTCGATCGTGGCACGCGGACCGTGCCCGGCGCGGGCGTTCCGGCGACCGGTCCGCCTCAGCCCTCCGTCCCACCCCAGTGCGGGTTGGTCATCACGCCGAGCACGTTCCCGAACGGGTCGACGACCGCCGCCGTCCGGAAGCCCTCCCCGCGCGCCGTCGGCGGCTCGTACACAGTCGCCCCGCGCTCGACCAGCGCGGCCACCGCGGCGTCCACGTCCTCGACCGCCCAGTAGGTGTACTGCCCGCCCGGGGCACGGTCGGGCGCCCCCGGCACGTAGCGGGCGTCCACGATCCCCAGCTCGTCGCCGTCCCGGCCGAGCCGCCACTCGACGTAGCCGTCCCGGACGAAGTACGGCTCGACGCCGAGCAGAGCGGTGTACCACTCGCGGGCGGCCGCGAGATCCGCCGCCTGGAAGTTCGACGTCGCCAGTCCCTGGAGCATGGTCGGTCCCCCGTCGGTCGCGGGCCGGTCCACCCGGCCTCAGGACCCAGCGTCCCCGGGGGAGCGGTCAGATCCTGGCCGCTTCTCCCACGAGAACCGGCCCGGCACGACGAAGGCCCCGATCCTGGCGGGGATCGAGGCCTTCGTCGTCGCTGTCTCAACGAGTGTCCGGAGGGGGACTTGAACCCCCACGCCCTATACGGGCACTAGCACCTCAAGCTAGCGCGTCTGCCATTCCGCCACCCGGACAGGGTGTACGCCTGACGGATACGAGGAGCGCTTTTCCGCGCTTCCCGCCCCCTCAGGTGCGGCAGAAAACATAGCACGGAGTGGCGGCCGAGCACGCATCCGCAGGTAGGGGCACACTGGCGAGGGCGTCCGGCGGAGCACCGCGGCGGACGCGTCGCACCAGCAGGGCAGGAGGTGGCGCACGCGATGGCGGACCAGAGCGGCGCGGACCGGTACGGCAGCGCGAAGGCCGGCGGACCGGCCGGATCCGCGTCACGACGCGTCGCCGGGCAGCGCCGACCGCCTACCGGGATCGCCCCGGACGACGGGGTCCCCCGCTGGCTGCGGACCTCCGCAGGGATCACCTGGCGGCTGCTCGTGCTGCTCGCCGGGATCGCGCTGGTGTTCTTCGCCACATCGCAGGTGCAGCTGCTGTTCGTCGCCGTGTTCATCGCGTTCGTGTTCACGGCGGTGCTGCGGCCGGTCGTCGATTTCTACACGCGGGTGATGCCGCGCGGGCTGGCGACGGCCCTGGGGCTGCTCACCGGGTTCCTGGTGCTCGCGGGCATGGTGTTCTACGTCGGCTACTCGGTCGCGAACCAGTGGCAGGCCCTGTCCCGGCAGTTCGGCGACGGCATCGACCAGATCGTCGACTTCCTGGAGAACGGGCCGCTGCCGTTCTCCATCAGCAACGACCAGATCGCCGAGTGGATCGACAACGGCCGGCAGTGGGTGCAGGAGCACGCGGGCGACCTCGCGGGTCAGGTGGCGGCGTCCGCGGGCTCTGTGGTCGAGGTGTTCACCGCGCTGGCCCTCGCGATCTTCTGCGCGATCTTCTTCCTCGCCCGGGGCAGGGAGATGTGGACCTGGTTCGTCAACCAGCTGCCGTCGTCGGTCCGCGACTCGTGGAAGACGGCGGGCGGCGCCGGCTGGTACACGTTCTCCGGCTACACGCGCGGCACCGTCATCATCGCGGTCACCGACGGCCTGCTCGCGTTCATCCTGCTGTCGATCATCGGCGTCCCGCTGGCCGCCCCCCTGGCGGTGCTGGTCCTCATCGGCGCGTTCATCCCGCTGATCGGCGCGCCCGCGGCCATGGTGATCGCGATGATCGTGGCCCTGGCCGCGAACGGCCCGATCCAGGCGGCGGTCGTCGGCATCGGCATCGCGCTGATCGGCCAGTTCGAGGGGCACGTGCTGCAGCCGCTCGTCATGGGCAAGCAGGTGTCGCTGCACCCCGTCGTGGTCGCGCTGGCCGTCACCGGCGGCACGCTCACCGCGGGCATCCTCGGCGCGGTCATCGCCGTGCCGCTGGTGTCGGTCGTGTGGGCGATCTGGTCGCGGTTCCACCAGCCCGACCCCCCGATGGAGCCGGAGGAGGCGGGCGAGGAGGTCGGCCCGGTCGACGAGGACGGCGAGGGCGCCGAGGCCTAGTCCCGCGCGGACCCGTCGGCCGCCCGCACCGGCGCGTCGCCGAGCAGCTCCACCGCCGCGGCCAGCGCCGCCGCACCGGCGTCGTCCACCGGCCGCAGCGGCGCGGGCAGCTGACCGAGGTCGGTGCCGAGCACCCGGGCGAGCGCGTGCACCGCCCGCGGACCGCCGAGCGAGACCACCAGCTCCGCGACCGGTGCCAGCCGCGCCATGTGCGCGCGTGCCTCGTCCGCCCGTCCCGCCGCGGCGGCGTCGGCGACCGCCGCGTACCAGGCGGGCAGCACGCTGGCGAGCCCCGAGTGCCAGGTCCGTGCGCCCGCGAGCAGGCCCTCGACCCCGAGCACGTCCCCGCTGCAGCCGACCTCCACGGTGTCGGGGACCGCCGACCGGAGCGCCGACACGCGCTCGCGCAGCTCGGCGGCGTCGCTCCCCCGGTCCTTCACCCCGCCCACGCCCGGCACCTGCGCGGCGCGGACCAGCGTCTCGACCGAGTACCGGAACGTCGTGCTCACCGGGTTGTGGTAGGGCCAGACCGGCACCCGCGCGGCGTCCGCCACGTCCGTGACCAGGCCGAGGACCTCGTCGTCGGTGAGCGGGAGGTAGGCCAGCGTGGGCAGCAGCACCGCGGACGCGCCGGCGCGCTCGGCGACGATCGTGTGCACGATCACCTCGTCCGTCGTGAACGCGCCGACGCCGGCCACGACCGGCACGCGGCCCGCGGCGGCGTCGACCGCCGCCTCCACGACCAGCCGCCGCTCCCCCGCCGTCAGGTACGGCCAGCCACCCGTGCTGCCGAGCACCGCGACACCCGAGGCGCCGGCGTCGACAGCGTCGTCGACGAGGCGCTGCAGCGGGTCGACCACCACCTCGCCCTCGTGGCCGCGGGGCGTGGGCAGGTACGGGACGAGCGGGCCGAGGAGGGTCACGCGGGCAGTCTGGCACGCGGGGCTGGCGCGCGGGGTGCTCGGAGACGGCCCGGAAACTGCTCTCGCGCCGGGCTCCCCGCTCTCGCTACGGTCATCAGGAACCGGTTTCCCGGACCCGACGAAGGAGTCGAGGATGGCGCGAGCAGGACGGAGTATCGGCACGGCCCTGGTGGCCCTGGCGTTGGCGGTGCCGGCGGGGGCGGCCTGGGCGGCGGCCCCGGGCGGCGGGTCCGGCGACCCGCCCGCGGGCGTGGACCCCGGGTGGCTGGCGCTCGCCCGGCAGACGCTCTCGGAGGGCGACGGGTGGGGCTCGGCCGGGTCCGGCACCACCGGCGGGTCGGCGGCGGCGCCCGGGGACGTGCACGTGGTGCGGACCTGGGACGAGCTCCGGGCGGCTCTCGGCGGCGCCTCCGCCCACCTGCGGGACGAGCCGACGATCGTGCTGGTCGAGGGCGAGATGCGGGCCTTCGGGTTCGACGACCCGGCGTCCGGCCTCCCGACCTGCGACGACTTCGCGGCGCAGGTGCAGGTCGAGGACGACGACCCGCGCCCGTTCTCGATGGCGGAGTACGTCGCGGCGTACGACCCGGAGGTGTGGGGGTGGACTGATCCCACAGGACCCCTCGAGGAGGCCCGGGCACGCGCGGCCGCCGTGCAGACGGCCCAGGTCCGGCAGCGCGTCGGGCCGCACGTGACGGTCCTCGGCCTCGGTGACGACGCCCGGTTGGTGGGCGCGCACCTGCTCCTGCAAGGCGTGCGGGACGTCATCATCCGGAACCTGCACGTCTCCGACGCCTACGACTGCTTCCCCGAGTGGGACCCGGGCGACACCAGCGTGGGGAACTGGAACTCGCTCTACGACAACATCAGCGTGCACACCAGCGAGAACGTCTGGGTCGACCACGTGACGCTCGACGACGGCGACCACCCGCCGGCCTCGCTGCCGACCGTGCACGGGCGCCCGTTCGAGGTCCACGACGGGCTGCTGGACATCACGCACGAGTCCGACCTCGTCACCGTGTCGTACTCGGTGTTCCGCGACCACGACAAGACGAACCTCGTCGGGTCGGGTGACGGCCGCCAGGCGCTCGACGGCGGGCGGCTGCGGGTCAGCTGGCACCACAACCTGTGGGACGACGCGGGCCAGCGGCTCCCCCGGGTGCGGTTCGGCGACGTGGACGTCTACAACAACTACGTCCGCGTCGGGGCGGGCGGCGCCGCCCTGTTCGACTACGCCTGGGGCGTGGGCGTCGAGTCGAGCATCTGGGCCGAGCGGAACGCGTTCGACCTCCCCGAGGACGTGCCCGTGGCGTCGATCGTCAAGCGATGGGGCGGGAGCCGGCTGCACGCCGAGCAGACGCTCGTGAACGGCGTCGAGGTGGACGTGCTCGGTGCGTACAACGCCGCGGCTGCGGAGGCCGACCGCCTCGTCGCCGGTGCGCGCTGGGACCCGGTCACGGCCGGGGTGCGGGGTGCCGTCGTGCACGAGGTGACCGACGTGCGGGACGTGGTGCTCGCGCAGGCCGGGGCCGGGGTGCTGGCGCCGGCCGCCGAGGGCCCGGACGTGCCGGACCCGGCACCGAGCACGCCGGTGGTACCTCCGGGCGGCGGCTCGGGCGGGGGTGGCGCCGCGAACGGCGGCCCCGGTACCGGGGTCGGCGGCCCCGGCTCGGACGGGATCGGCGCGGGCGGGACCGGGGCGGGCGGCGGTGCGGGTGGCGGTTCAGCGACGGCCGAGGGTGCACGCCGCGGCGGCCTCGCCGCGACCGGGGTCGGGGCCCTGGGCGTGCTCGCGGGCATCGGCGCGCTCGTCGGGGTCGGCGTCGGGCTCGTGCGGGCGCGGCGGTCGCTCCGGGGCTGACGACGAGCCGCCGGGCGCCGGCCCGGGCACCGCCTCGACGGCGTCCCCGGCCCGGGTGCGGGTCACTGGAAGTCCCGCGAGGTCGTCGCGATGCCCAGCGACAGCGGCGTCAGGTGCTCGGCGATGAGGTTGGTGGCCCCGTCCGCCCGCTCCAGCCGCCCGCGCACGACGAGCGCCCGGGACGTGCGGGCGACCTTCCGGAACCGCTGCCACAGCCCGGTGCTGCACACGATGTTGAGCAGCCCGGTCTCGTCCTCCAGCGACAGGAAGGTGACGCCCCCGGCGGTGCCGGGTCGCTGCCGGTGGGTGACGACCCCCGCGACGGCGACCCGGCGCCCGGCCTCGTGCCGGAACGCCTGCTCGACGCGCAGCACGCCCTGGGCGTCCAGGCCGTCGCGCACGTACTGGGTCGGGTACGAGTCGACGGTCACGCCGGTGGCCCAGACGTCGGCGACGGCGAGCTCGACCGGGCTCATCCCGGGCAGGGTCGGCGCCTGGACGCCCACCGAGACGCCGGGCAGCGTGTCCGGCCCCTCCTGCGCGAGCGCGCCCGCCGCCCACAGCGCCTCGCGCCGGGTGACACCGAGCGACTCCAGGGCGCCGCCGGTGGCCAGCGCCTCGAGCTGCGCGGTGCTGAGCTCGACGCGCCGGACGAGGTCCCGCAGGTCGGCGAACGGACCGTGCGCGTCCCGCTCGGCGACGACCCGCTCGGCGACCTTCTCCCCCACGTTCCGCACCGAGGCGAGGCCGACGCGCACCGCGAGGGAGCGCTCGGGCTCGGCGGCCGCCCCCACGCCGCCCGGCGCGGTCGTCGACGACGGCGCCTCCGACGGATCGCCTCGCGTCCCCGCCTCGTCCCCCGTCGCGTCGGACCCGGCGCGCCACGACGCCGCGGTCCCCGCGGGACCACCACGCTCCGGCGCCGGGTCGAACGGCGGCGGCACCTCGGCGAACCCGGGCGCCCCGCCCGCCCGCAGCGGCGGCACCGGCGCGGTCCCGGACGGCCTCGGTGTCAGGCGCGGCTCCCCGCCCGCGGGCTCGAGCCGGACCCGCTCGACGACGGCCTGCACCCCGGAGCGCTGCACGTCGGGGCGGAGCACGCCGATGCCGTGCCGGCGGGCATCCGCGACGAGCGACTGCGGCGAGTAGAACCCCATGGGCTGCGCGGCGAGCAGGCCGGCGTAGAAGGCGGCCGGGTGGTGCACCTTGAGCCAGGAGCTGGCGTAGACGAGGAACGCGAACGAGTAGGCGTGCGACTCCGGGAACCCGAAGTCCGCGAAGGCCTTGAGCTTCTCGTAGACCTCCTCGCGCACGGGCTCCGGGATGCCGTTGCGGGTCATGCCGTCCATGAGCCGGGCGCGCAGCGCCTCCATCTTCTCGATGCTGCGCTTGGAGCCCATCGCGCGCCGGAGCTGGTCGGCCTCGGCGGGTGTGAAGTCGGCGACGTCGATGGCCATCTGCATGAGCTGCTCCTGGAACAGCGGGACGCCGAGGGTGCGCTCCAGGGACTTCTCGAGCCGCGGGTGCGCGTAGGTGATCGGCTGCCGCCCCTGGTAGCGCTCGATGTACGGGTGCACCGACCCGCCCTGGATCGGTCCGGGGCGGATCAGGGCGACCTCGACGACGATCCCGTAGAAGCTGCGCGGCTGGAGGCGCGGCAGGGTGCCCATCTGGGCGCGCGACTCCACCTGGAACACCCCGACGGTGTCGGCGGCGCACAGCAGGTCGTAGACCAGCGGGTCCTCGTGGGGCAGCTGGTGCAGGTGGAGGCGCGGGCCGCCGTGCTGCTCGACCTGGTCGAACGCCAGCCGAAGGGCGGTGAGCATGCCGAGGCCGAGCAGGTCGAACTTCACCAGTCCCGCGTCGGCGCAGTCGTCCTTGTCCCACTGCAGGACGGTGCGGCCCTCCATGCGGGCCCACTCCACGGGGCACACCTCGATGACCGGGCGGTCGCACATCACCATCCCGCCGGAGTGGATGCCGAGGTGCCGAGGCAGGCGCAGGAACCGGTCGGCCAGGTCGATGACCTGCTCGGGGATCTCCTCGAGGTCGCTCGCGGGCGGCGGCCGGTGCGCGGGGACGACGTCGTGGCGGTCGGCGGTCGGCTGGCCGGCCGGGCCGTCGACGTCGTCGTGCCCCGCGGGACGCCGGGGCGCCGGGGCCGGTGCGGCGCCGGGCTCGTGGTTCCAGCCCCAGACGACGCCGTCGGGGTCGCGCTGGGCGGCGGCGTACTGCGCGGCGCGCCGGTCCTCGCGGCTCACCGGGGAACCCGGGGTCGCCGCGGCGGGCGGGCCGACAGGGGGTGTCCCGACGTGGGGCGAGGGCGGCGTCGGCCGGGTCGACGGCGGGCTCGGCCGGGTCGACGTCGGCCGGTCGGCGACGTACTGCGTCGGCGGGGTGGCCGACACGGCCGCCGCGCCCCGGTTCGCCCCCGACCACCAGGGGTGCCGCGGCGCCGGGCCGCGCAGCGTGCCCCAGCGCTCGATCGACTTGCTCCACGCGTCCTGCTGCCCGACGTCGTACCCGAGCGCGCGGGCGGCGTCCCGCACGGCGGACCGGGCGCGGTAGGAGATGACGTTGGCGACCTGCGCGGCGTGGGTGCGGCCGTGCTTCGCGTAGACGTACTGGATGACCTCCTCGCGGCGGCCGGACTCGATGTCGACGTCGATGTCCGGCGGCCCGTCGCGCTCGGGCGCGAGGAACCGCTCGAACAGCAGGCCGTGCGCGACGGCGTCGACGGCGGTGACCTTGAGCGCGTAGCAGACCGCGGAGTTGGCGGCCGAGCCGCGGCCCTGGGCGAGGATGCCGTTGCGGTGGCAGAAGTCGACCAGGTCGTAGACGACCAGGAAGTAGCCGGGGAAGCCGAGGTCCTCGATGACGCGCAGCTCGTGCTCCAGCTGGGCGTAGGCGCCGGGCACCCGCTCGGCCTCGGGCGGGCCGTAGCAGTCCAGCGCGCCGCGGCGGACGAGCTCGCGCAGCCAGGTCGCCTCGGTGTGGCCGGGCGGCACCGGGTACGGCGGCAGCTGCGGGGCGACGAGGTGCAGGTCGAACGCGCACTCGGCGCCGATCGCGGCGGCGGTGGCGACGGCCTGCGGGTGCCGCCGGTGGCGGCGCAGCATCTCGGCGGCGGACGCCAGGTGCGCGGTCGGCGCCCCGGGCAGCCACCCGTCCAGGTCCTCCATCGACGACCGGGCGCGGACGGCGGCCAGGGCCATCGCCAGGTCGGCGTCCCGCGGGGTCGCGTAGTGCACGTTCCCGGTGGCGACCAGCGGCAGCCGGGCGCCGGCGGCGAGCTCCGCGAGGGCGTCCGCGAGCTCGGAGTCGTACGGGCTGCCGCCCTGGGTGACCTCGACGGCCACGTTGTCCCGGCCGAACAGCGCGACCAGCCGGTCGAGCTCGGTGCGCGCCCGGTCGAGACCCGCGGTGGTGACGCCGGGCTCGCGGCCGCCGTCGGTCAGCGCGTGCCGGACGGGTCCCTTGCGGCAGCCGGTGAGGACGAGCCAGCGCCCGTCGGCCTGCTCGGCGAGCTGCTCCAGCCGGTATTCCGCGGCCCCCTTGGTCCCGGTGGCGAGGTGCGCCTCCGCGATGGTGCGGGACAGCGCCCGGTAGCCCTCGGGGCCGCGGGCGAGCACGGGCAGGTGCAGCGCGCGCGGGTCGGGCACGCCGGTCGGCAGGTCGAGGACGTCGGGGCCGCCGACGCCGGGGACGGGCAGGTGCAGCTCGGCGCCGAACACGGTGGGCAGGCCGACCTCCCGCGCCGCCTCGGAGAACCGCACGACGCCGTACAGGCCGTCGTGGTCGGTGAGCGCGAGCGCGCTGAGCCCGAGCCGGTGCGCCTCGGCGGCGAGCTCCTCGGGCTGGCTGGCGCCGTCGAGGAAGCTGAACGCCGAGTGCGCGTGCAGCTCCGCGTAGCGCGGGACGTCAGTCATAGACGGCCTCGCAGGTCCAGCCGTCGGGACGCCAGGCGAGCAGCAGGGCTCGACCGTCGCCGAGCGTGACCTGCAGATGCATGCGCAGCCCCGCCTCGGTCGGCGACCACCACCGCTCCGCGAGCGGCCAGGGGCCGGCCCAGCCCGCGACGTCGTGGTCGACCGCGGGCCGGCGGTCGGTGGCGTGCGTGCGCACGCGCACCGGGTCGCCGCTCATGGCGAACCGGCCGTCGAACCGCACCATCCGCCCCGTGCCGTCCAGCACGTCGACCGGCGCGGGCCGCACCGGCACGGTCGCGGGCGCCGGCGGGGGCAGGTGGCCGGGCCACGGCCGGTCGACCGGGCGGGGCGCGGCGGCCTGGGCACCCCAGGGCTGCAGGTGCACCTGGTCGCGGACGTCCCGGCCGCCCTGCAGGGCGGCGGTCAGCACGCCGTCGCCCCCGAGCAGCCCCTGCACGCGGTCGAGCGCCCGGTGCGCGCGCAGGTCGCCGCCGGACGCACCGCCCCACAGCCGTCCCTGCTCGGCGCCGGCGGGCGCGACGTCCTCGGCGGTGATGCCGAGCGCGACCAGGCCGATCGGCTCGGCGTGCTCGTCGGGCTCGCCGCCGTCCGGCCGGGAGCCGGCGCCGTGCTCGGCGGCCGCGGCGGTCAGCCAGCCCTCGAGCTGCCAGCGGATGCGGTCGGTGATCCGCGCGGCGGACAGCCCGCCGAGGCCGCCCATGTCGGTGCGCCAGGCGCGGGTCAGCTCGGTGCCCTCGTCGGTGCGGGCGGTGATCCGCAGCCGCGCGCAGGTCACGGAGTGCTCGGTGAGCAGGGCGTGCAGCTCCTCCGCGAGCCGGCGGCCGGCGAACGTCGCGACGTCGACGCGGTGCGCGGGCGGGTCGAGCTCGGTGCCGACCTCCAGGTCGGTCTCCGGCCGACGCCGGGCGGGCGGGCGCAGGTCCTCGCCGCGCACCAGGGTCCACGCCCAGGTGCCCCAGGTGCCGAACCGCGCGTGCACGTCGCCGGCGTCGAGGGCGGCCAGGTCGCCGAGGCGACGGAGCCCGAGCCGGCGCAGCAGGTCGACGAGCTCGACGACCGCGTGCCCGGCGTCGTCGGTCACCGCCGCGGGCGCGAGGTCGTCGACGGGGCGCGGCGCCAGGAACTCGCGCGAGGCGCCGGGCGGCACGACGGCGTCGGTGCGGGCGGCGAGGATCGCGGCGAGCAGGCCGTCGGCGGTGCCGACCTGGCACTCGTGCCCGGTCCGCTCGGCCACCACGGACACCAGGCGCTCGGCGAGCGTCTCCTCGGTGCCGTGGAACCGGGCCGCGCCGCCCGCGGGCAGCAGGAGCAGGCCGGGCCGGGCGACCTCGATCCCGGCGACGACGGCCTCGGTCGCGACCGCCACCGGCTCGAACAGGCGGGCGTCCCGGTCGTCGTCGGCGGGCAGCAGCACGACCTCGGGGCAGACGCCCTGGGCCTGCCGGCGGCGCATGCCGCGGCGCACCCCCTGGGCACGGGCGATCGCCGACACGGCGGTGAGCCGCGCGCCGTGCTGGACGGCGGCGGGCAGGTGCGGCGGGACCTCGGCGGCGCGCACGGCGGCGACGACCGGCCAGTCCGGCACCCAGACGACGGTGGTGCGGGTGCTGCTCATCCGACGAGCCTCAGGTCGGGCGCGAGCAGCACGCCGTCGTCCACGACCGGCTGCGGCGTCGGCGGCTGCGGTGCGGCCGGCGGCGCGGCGGCGCGGTCGGCGGGCAGCCCGTACGGGTCGGTGCCCACCTCGAGCGGCAGCACCACGCGCAGGTCCTGGGCCCGCCCCGCGCTGCCCCGGCCGGTGCGGGTGATCTGCACCTCGTGCGCGCGGAGCCGGCCGTCGCCCTCGCCGACCCCGGTCCACCGACCGCCCTCGACGGTCAGCACGGTGCCCGCACCCGGCCAGGGCGCGGTGGCGAGCAGCACGGACCCGCGGTCCCGGGCACGCGCCATGAGCCGGCGGCGGTCGGCGTCGGCCAGGTGCGTGCCGGGGCCGACCACGACGACGTCGATGCCGTCGAGCAGGGCCGCGACGACGGTCGGCGCGTCCACGCCCGGCTGCGGGACCACGGCGAGCCGCTCCAGCGCCACCCCGGTCTGGGCGGCGGCGAGCAGGCCGAGGCTCGGCTGCCCCACGACGGCCGCCCACGCCTCCCGGGCGGTGCAGGCGGCGGCGACCATCGCGAGCACCAGCGAGGTGGAGCCGAGCACCGCCGTCGTGCTCCCGCGGCGCAGGCCGTCGGGCAGCAGCGGGGCGAGCGCGGGTGGCACCGCGAGCGGCGGACGGTCGGTGAGCAGCACAGGGCCGCGCGCGACGGCCGACCGGGGTGCCGGCTGCCGGTCGGGCAGGTCCGGGACGGCGACCGGACCCGCGGGCGCGGGCACCGGGGCGGGGTCCTCGACCGGCAGCACCGCGAGCGCCGTGGCGCCCCGCACGGGGGCGTCGACGGCGCGGGCGCCGGGACGGGTGCCGTCCGCCCGCGCCACGTCCGACCGAGGCCCGCGCACGTCGCCGCGCACGTCGGCCCGGGGTGCGACACTGCTCCCCGCGCCGGACTCGCTCGCGGAGGCAGCGCCCGCCCCCCGCGGCGCGAGGCTGCGGGCGCCGGTGCGCAGCTCGGCGCTGACCAGGGCGGCGCGAGCCCGGGCGATCCGCTCCTCCTGGTTCACCGCCGCACCTCCCCGTCACCTGCCGGCCGACCGCCGGACACTCGTTCGAACACGTGTTCGATTGTGCCAGTAGACGCTGACACTCCGGCACGCGTCAATCCGGCGTCACCCGCCCTGGGGACCACGACCCGGCGCGTCTCCGGCGGGTCGCCGGGACCACCTGCGCGCGCCCGGGACCGGGGGCATGATGACGGGACAGGCACACCCGTCCGGGCGCCCCGGCGCGCCCACCAGGAGGAGGACCATGGTCGTCTCGCTGACCCGTCCCGTCGCCCCCGAGCCCTACGCCCTGCTGCCGTCCGTCCCGGACTTCGACCTCGCGAGCGCCGACGTCGCGCACGGCGAGCCGCTGCCCGCCACCTTCGCGGCCGACGGCGAGGACCTGTCCCCCGCGCTCGAGTGGTCGGGCTTTCCCGAGGGCACCCGCTCGTTCGTCGTGAGCTGCTTCGACCCGGACGCGCCGACCCCGGCCGGCTTCTGGCACTGGACGGTCGTGGACGTCCCCGTGAGCACCACGTCGCTCCCCCGCGGCGCCGGCTCCGCGGCGGGCGACCTGCTGCCCGAGGGCGCGTTCCAGGTCCGCAACGACGGGGGCTCCACCGGCTACACCGGCGCCGCGCCGCCGCCCGGGGACCGGCCGCACCGGTACGTCTTCGCGGTGCACGCGCTCGACGTCGACCACCTCGACGTGACCCCGGACGCGACGCCGACGGCCGTGGCGTTCACGGCGCTGTTCCACACGATCGGCCGCGCGCTGATCGCCCCGACGTACCAGCGCTGACGGGGACCAGGTGCGCCGGGTCCGCCGCCTGAGCGGTGGCGGACCCGGCGCGCCGCTGCTACCACGGTCGCGTGAGCTCCCCGTTCCGGACGCCGCTCTCGGCGTCGATGATCGTCGCCGGCGCGGCCGCCGGGCTGACCGGGGTCGCCTTGTGGACATGGAGCGCCGCGACCGAAGGTGGGCCGTTCGACGGGAACGGCTGGTGGCTGCTGCTGGCCCTTGCCGGCCTGGTGCTCGAGATCGCCGGCATGGGGGTCCACGACCGCGGGCACCGCCGGCGCGGCGAGCTCCCGCACGCCCTGTGGGGCCTGGACGACCGGAACCGGCCGGACCGACTCCCCCGCCGCGACCTGCGCCCCCGTCGCCGACGCTGAGCAGCCCGCACCGGCCCTCAGGCGGTGCTCGCCCCGAGGTCCAGCACCATCCCGGTCGCCCCGGGCGCCACGTCCCGGAACCCGAGCGACTCGTACAGCGCCCGTCCCGGCGGGTCGGCCACGAGCGTGATGTACGCCCCGCGCGGCGCCCGCGCCCGGACGTCGTCGAGCAGCCGGGTCAGCACCCGCCGTCCGAGCCCCTGCCGCTGGTGCCCGGGATCGGTGGCCATGTCCGCGACGAGGAAGTACCAGCCGCCGTCGCCGACGACCCGCCCCATCGCGACGACCCGGCCCTCCGCGGTGCGCGCGTGGCACCACGACCAGCTGCCCGCGAGCGCCCCCGCGCCCTGCTCCGGGGACTTCGGGGTCAGGCCCGACTCCCGGCGCAGCCGCAGGTACTCGTCGAGCGGCGGGGCGGTCGGCACGAGCACGTACGGGTCGGCGGCGAACGGGTCGGCGGGCGCGGCGGCGTCGGTCACGCCCGCCATCCTGCCCGCCCGCTGCAGGGGTGCGCACCGGCCGCACCGCCACCAGGCCCAGGTCGCACCCAGCGCCCAGGGCCGACGCCCGGTCCCGTGCGTGGGCCGTCGGTCCCACTCACCCGCGCAGGTCCCGCGCCACGATGCACCGGATCGCCAGGGTCGGCGCAGCACCGGGAGGACGTCGTGGGCAGCTCGGGGTACGTGGCCGGGGCTCTCGCCCTGCTCGCGGTGGCAGTCGTCGTGGCGCTGCTGCTCAGCCGCGGCGGCGTCGTGGTGAAGAGCGGAGCCATGTCGGGGTGCGTGTCCCTCGTCCGGGGGACGACCTGGCGCACCACCGCGCACCGGATCGACGGGCACTGCCGCGTCGACGCGTCCCTCGACGCCGGCCGGCTGGCGGCGCTCCGGGTCACCAGCACGAGCAGCAGCGGGCGGGTCGTGCTCCTCCTGAGCCAGGAGGGCACGACGCGGTCCGTGGACCTGAGCGGCGGGTTCGACGGTCCCGTCGACACGCACGGGTTCGAGCCCGGCACGCGCACCCGGCTGCGCGTGGACTTCCGCGACGCCCGGGACGTCCGGCTCGACGTCCGCTGGGGCTGAGAGCCCGACCGTCGCCGAGCGACGCACCGGGGCGCCCGACGGACCGCTCGGCGACCCGCTCGGTCCGTCGGTAGCCTGCGGCCATGACGCTCACGCTCGGATCCCTGACCTGGTCGCGCGCCGTGGACCGCCTGGACCTGCTCGCCGAGCCGACGGCCGCCGCGCTGTCCGGCTGGGCCGCGGTGGCGCCCGAGGTGGCCGACGCCGTGCAGGTGACCGAGATCGACCCGGAGCTCGCCGACACCGCCGCCATGACCGAGGCCTACGACCTGCCGCTCGCGGTCTCGGCGAACTGCGTGCTGGTGTCCGGCCGGCGCGCCGGCGACGAGCGGGTCGCCGCGGCCGTCGTCCGGGCGACCACCCGGGCCGACGTGAACAACGCGGTCAAGCGGCTGCTCGACGTGCGCAAGGCGTCGTTCCTGCCGATGGACCGGGCCGTCGAGGAGTCCGGCATGGAGTACGGCGGCATCACGCCGATCGGCCTGCCGACGGGCTACCGGGTCCTGCTGGACGCGGGTGTTGCGGCGGCCGACCCGGACGCGGGCGGCACCGTGATCATCGGGTCGGGGCTGCGCAGGTCGAAGATCGCCCTGCCGGGGGCGCTGCTGGCGACCATGCCGGGCGTCGAGGTGGTCGAGGGCCTGGCCCTGGCCTGACGCGCCGCGACGCCGCCCGCCGGGGCCTCAGGGGCTCGGGTCGCCGTTCCCGGTGCGGTGGCCGCGCGGGTCCTCCCAGGTCAGCGACCACGAGCCGCCGGACCGGTACCCGTCGTCGATGCTCGCGACGTGGCCCACCACGAGGAGCGAGAACGCGATGAGCGGCCCCAGCAGGAGCATCCCGACCGTGGAGACCGCCCCGAGCACGATGCCCGTGATCGCCATCCAGGGCGCGCGGCCCCCGCGGCGCCGGGAGCGCTCGTAGCCCACGATCCCGAGCACGAGCGGCACGGGGCCGAGCGAGAGCAGGCCGGTGATGAACGCCGCGAGCGAGACCCCGTCGCCGTCCGGGTCGCGCGGCGGGGGCGGCGCCACCGGGCCCGGTACGGGGGGCGCCGCCCCGGGAGCCTGCTGCGGACCGTGGCCGTCGTCGGACATGGGCGTCACCCTCCTCGGGAGCGGGCCGCGCGGGAGCGCGGCGGCCCTCCCGACGCTAGGGACCCGGCGACAGCACCCAGCCCGCCCGACCACCTACGCAGCGCGGGGCGTCCTCACGCTCGCCGCACCCCGCTGACCTGCACCGCAGACCAGCCCGGGCCGGCCGGGCGCTCGCCGCGCGCACCCCCGCCCCCGCGGCTAGCGTGACCAGCACGGGGACCGGCGCTCCACGCCCGCCGCCCCCGAGCCGGTCCCTCGAGCAGCCGGGGGGCGAACCGCCGCGCCCGTCGCGCGGCACGCCCAGACCAGGGACCCCACATGCGCGCACCGTCGCCCCGTGGCCCGCTCAGCGAGCGGGTCCTGCACGCCCTCACCACCGGCGAGGCGGACCCCGCGCTCCCGGACGAGGCCGCCCGCGCGGCCGCGGCGTCGCCGGACCTGCTGACCGACGAGGACGTGCAGATCACGCTCACGGCGCTGTACGAGCTGCACCACCAGGGCCTGGACGGCGTCGACGACCGGCTGGAGTGGGACCCGACCCTGCTGCGCGCCCGCGCCGCGCTCGAGGACGCGTTCGAGGCGCAGCTCCGCCGGGACGTCGTGGTGCCCGCGGACCTGGTGGCCGAGCTGGAGACGAACACGGAGCGTGAGGGCGTGGCGGCGGCCGTCGCCCGCGCGCTGTTCGACCTGACCGGCCGCGACGACGGCCCGAGCCTGTCCGCGTACGTCGCGCGCAAGGCGACCGACGACCAGCTGCGCGAGATGCTCGTCCAGCGGTCGGTCTACCAGCTCAAGGAGGCGGACCCGCACACGTGGGCCATCCCGCGGCTGCTCGGCGTGCCCAAGGCGGCGCTGGTGGAGATCCAGGCCGACGAGTACGGCGGCGGCCGGCCGGAGCGGATGCACGCGGCGCTGTTCGCCCGCACGATGCGCGGCCTCGGGCTGGACGACACCTACGGCCGGTACGTCGACGACGTCCCGGCGATCACCCTCGCCTCGGTGAACATGATGAGCCTGTTCGGCCTGCACCGGCGGCTGCGCGGCTGCGTCGTCGGGCACCTCGCGGCGTTCGAGATGACCTCCTCGCAGCCCAACCGGCTGTACGGCAACGGATTCCGCCGGCACGGGTACGACGCGGACGTCACCTGGTACTTCGACGAGCACGTCGAGGCGGACGCGGTGCACGAGCAGATCGCCGGCCGCGACCTGGCCGGGGGCCTCGTCGAGCAGCAGCCGACGCTCCGGGACGACGTGCTGTTCGGCGCGGCGGCGTGCCTGGCGGTCGACGGCCGGGTGGGGCGGCACCAGATCGAGCGCTGGACCGCCGGCGAGTCCTCGCTGCGCCGACCGCTGGCGGTGGGGAGCGCGGCGTGACCACGGACGGCCCGGCCCTGCCGGATGCGGAGTACGTCCTCCCGCTGCGCTGGACGGACGACCGCGATCTGCCCGACCTGGCCGCCTACCTGGACCGACTCGTCGGCTGGCTGCCCGTGACGGTCGTCGACGGGTCGGACGACGGGCGGTTCGCGGCGCACGCCCGGGCGTTCCCGGCCGCGGTCCGGCACGTCCGGCCGGACCCGCACCCCGGCAGGAACGGCAAGGTGGCCGGGGTCGTGACCGGCCTGCGGCTGGCGCGCGCCGACCGCGTCGTGCTGGCCGACGACGACGTCCGGTACGACCTGCCCACGCTCGCGGCGGTGCTCGACCGGCTCGCGGACGCCGACGTGGTCCGCCCGCAGAACGTGTTCTCCCCCCTGCCCTGGCACGCCCGCTGGGACACCGCCCGCAGCCTCGTCAACCGGGCGGCCGGCGGCGACTACCCCGGCACGATCGCGCTGCGCCGCTCCGCGCTCGGGCCCGAGGGCTACGACGGCGACGTGCTGTTCGAGAACCTCGAGCTGCTGCGCACCGCGCGGGCCCGCGGCGGCGTCGTCCGTCGCGCCGACGACCTGTACGTCCCGCGGCGGCCGCCCACGACGGCGCACTTCCTCGGCCAGCGGCCGCGCCAGGCCTACGACAGCCTCGCCCAGCCGGGCCGGTACGCGGCCGAGCTGGCGGTGCTCCCGGCGGTCGTCCTGGCGGCGCGCCGCCACCCTCGGGCCCTGCTCGCCCTGGCCGGCGCGGCGTGCGCGCTCGCCGAGGTGGGCCGGCGCCGCGCCGGCGGCGCCACCCGGTTCCCCGCGAGCGCCGACCTGCTCGCCCCGGCGTGGCTCCTGGAGCGCGGCGTCTGCGCCTGGCTCGCTCTCGTCCTGCGCGCCACGGGGGGTGCGCCCTACGGCGGCTCGCGGCTGCCACGCGCCGCGACGCCGCTGCACGAGCTCCGCACCCGCGCGGGGGCAGGCCCCGGCCGCCACGCGGCACCCGCAGCCACCGACGGCCCGACCCCCGGCCGTCCCGCCCCCGCACCACGACACGCCCTGGAGACCGCATGACCACCGACCCCGCCCCGGTCGTCCTCACCCCCTGCCCCGACGGACCGATCCTGGTGCGCGGCGACGTCGAGATCCGCGACGCCGCGGGCCGGGTCGTCCCCCGGCGGCGCGCGACCGTGGCGCTGTGCCGCTGCGGCGCCTCGGGGATCAAGCCGTTCTGCGACGGGTCGCACAAGGCGATCGGCTTCCGCACCGACGACGAGGTGCCGCGACCGCCCGAGCCGGTGCCGGCGCCCGGAGCCGACGCGACGCCGGCACGGGGCGCGTCGTGAGGATCTCCGTCCCCGCGCCGGGCGTCGCCCGCCTGGAGCACGCGTACGTCAGCTGCTACGTGATCGCCGACGACCGCGGAGCGACGCTCGTCGACGCGGGGCTCCCCCGGATGTGGCGGGCGCTGCCCCGGCTGCTGGCGGCCGTCGACCGGACGCCGGCGGACGTCCGCGCGGTGGTGCTCACCCACGCGCACTTCGACCACGTCGGCTTCGCCCGCCGGGCGATGCGCGAGCTGCACACCGACGTCTGGGTGCACCCGGCCGACGCGCGGCTCGCGGCGCACCCGTACCGGTACGCGCACGAGAACCCGCGCGCCGTCTACCCGATCCGGCACCCGCGGGCGGTGCCGATCCTGGGGGCGATGGTCGCGGCCGGAGCCGCCCGGGTGCGCGGCGTGACGGTCGTCCGGTCGCTCGTGCCCGGCACGCGGCTGAAGGTGCCCGGCCGTCCCGAGGTCGTCGCCTGCCCGGGGCACACCGACGGGCACGTCGCGCTGCACCTGCCCGACCGCGGCGTGCTGCTGTCCGGCGACGCCCTCGTGACCCTCGACCCGTACACCGGCCGCACGGGGCCGCGGATCGTCGCCGGCGCGGCGACGGCCGACAGCGCGCTCAACCTCGCCTCGCTGGACGCGCTCGCGGCCACCGGCGCGGACGTCGTGCTGCCGGGCCACGGCGAGCCCTGGACCGGCGGGGCCGCGGAGGCCGTGCGGCTCGCCCGCGCCGCCGGGCGGGCCTGACCGCGGAGCCGGTGCGGACGCGAGGCATCCCGCCTACGGTCGAGGGCGTGACCTCGTCCTCCGCCGACCGCCCCGACCGCCCCGACCGCGACCGACCCGACGGCGACGCCGCGCGCCCGGCGCGGCACGGCGCCCGCCGCGGCCGGCGCACCGGCGCGGTCCCCTCTCTCGGCCGGACCGCCGCACCCCGCGTCCGCGCGGCCGGGGTCCGCCCCGGCGCCCGCGAGGTCGACGCCGTCGTGGTCGGGGCCGGGCCGAACGGCCTCGCCGCCGCGGTCACCCTCGCCCGCGCGGGGCTGGAGGTCGTCGTCCTGGAGGCGCAGGACACCGTCGGCGGCGGCTCCCGGACGCTCGACCTCGGGCTCGCTCCCGGCGTGGTCCACGACATCTGCTCGGCCGTGCACCCCATGGCCTGGGCGTCGCCGTTCTTCCGGTCGCTCCGGCTCCACGAGCGCCTGGACCTGCTGACGCCGACCGCCTCGTTCGCGCAGCCCCTGGACGGCGGCCGGGCAGCGATCGCGTACCGCGACCTCGACCGCACCGCCGACGGCCTCGGCGCGGACGGCGCCGCCTGGCGGGCCACCTTCGGCCCGCTCGCCGACCAGTGGGAGGACGTCGTCGCGCTGGCGCTCGGCGACCACCGCAGCGTGCCCGCGGGCGCGACGCCCCGGTCCGCGGTGACGGCGGCCCGGTTCGCGCTCGCGGTGCTGCGCAACGGCCAGTCGGTGGTGCCGTCCGCGCTGCGCACCGAGGAGGGCGCGGCGCTGCTCACGGGCGTCGCCGGCCACGCCATCACGCCGCTGCCGTCGCTCGCCGCGGCGGGCACGGCCGTGCTGCTCACGACCCTGGCACACGCGGGGCACGGCTGGCCGGTGGTGCGCGGCGGCTCGCAGGCGATCGTGGACGCGCTGCTCGCGGACCTCGTGCGGCTCGGTGGCCGGGTCGTCACGGGCCACCCGGTCGCCCGGCGCGCCGACCTGCCGCCCGCCCGGACCTACCTGTTCGACACCGGGCCGCGGCTCGTGGCGCAGGTGTTCGGCGACGCCATGCCGCCGCACCTGGTCCGGGCGTACGCCGGGTTCCGGTACGGGAACGCCGCGGCCAAGGTCGACCTGGTCGTCGACGGGCCGATCCCGTGGGCGCACCCCGAGGTGCACCGCGCCGGCACCGTGCACCTCGGCGGGAACCGGGACCAGGTCGTCGCCGCCGAGCGCGCCGTCGGCCGCGGCCGGCACGCGGAGCAGCCGCTCACCCTGCTGTCCGACCCGGCGGCGCTCGACCACGGCCGGGTGTCCCGCGGCGTCCGGCCGGTGTGGGCGTACGCGCACGTGCCCGCCGGGTCCGACGTCGACCCGACCGAGACGGTGATCCGGCAGGTCGAGCGGTTCGCGCCGGGGTTCCGGGACACCGTCGTCGCCGCGCAGGGCATCCCCGCGGCGCGGCTCGCGGAGCACGACGCGAACCTGGTCGGCGGCGACATCTCCGGCGGGGCGATCTCGCTCGTCGGGATGTTCACCCGCCCGACGCCGCGGCTCGACCCCTTCGACAGCGGCGCCCCCGGCGTCTACCTGTGCTCGGCGTCGGCGCCGCCGGGGCCGGGCGTGCACGGCCTGTCCGGCTGGTACGCGGCGCGACGCGCCCTGCGCCAGGTGTTCGGGCGGTCCGACGCCCCCTGACGCGCCGCCGCGCCGCGGCGCCGTCAGCCGATGACGCCCGCCTCGGCCAGCCGGTCCGCGAGCGCCCGCCCGTCCGCCGCGTGCACGGTGACCACGGACGACCGCTCCAGCTCGTCCACCGCGCGCCGCGTGGCCGGTGTGGGGCCCGGCAGGCCGTTCTGCGCCACCTGCTCGCCGACCGACAGCTCGCGCACCGCGATCGCCGCGACCCGGCCGGGGTTCTCGGCGGCGAACGTCTCGTAGACCTGCGGGTCGTGCTGCCCGTCGTCGCCGACCAGGATCCACCGCACGCCGGGGAGCTCCTCGGCGAGCCGGCGCAGCGTCGCGGCCTTGTGCTCGCGGCCCGACCGCATGAGCGCGGCGCCGGTCGGCCCGAGGTCGGTGAGCAGCAGCGACCCCTGCGGCAGCCCGACGCGGTGCAGGAACCGGGACAGGGCGCTCGCCGTGTTCCAGGCGCCGGTCGACAGGTAGAACACCGGGGCGTCGGGGTGCGTGGCGGTGAGCCGCCCGTACAGCTCGGGCATCCCGGGCACCGGCTTGCGGCGCGCCTCCGAGCGCACGAGGAAGTTCCAGGCGGCGAGGTGCGGGCGCGGGACCATCGTGACGAGCACCGTGTCGTCGATGTCGCTGACGATGCCGTGCGTGGCCGCCGGGTCGACGACCTGCACCGGCGCCGGGACGTCCCGGTCCTCGCCGACGGACAGGTAGAGCGTCTGCCAGCCCGGCTCGAGCGGCACGTCCAGCCACGCGTCGAGGTAGCCCCCGCGGTCGGTCCGTGCCACGAGCAGGTCGGGACCGTCGCCGGGCTGCGCGCGCACGTGCACCTCCGCGTCCGGCAGCTCGGCCGACAGCAGATTGCGCCAGCCGCGCCGGGCGACGCTGCCGGGCGTGGGCGCGTCCGGGGCGGTGAGCAGCACCCGCGCGCGCACCCGGGACCGGTCGACGGTGCCGTACGACGGGTAGGCGACGACGCGCGGGGTGTACCCGCGGCGGGAGAGCAGGCGGACGACCACGGAGGTGACCCGGTCCTCGGTGCGGGCGGCGAGCGCGGCGAACGTCGGCATGCCGGTCAGTATCGCGGCGGCCGGGCGGGCCCGCGCGGCGACCGCCCGCCCCGCCGTCGGACCGCCCGCCGGCCGCCCGGCGCCGTCACGTCGTCTCACGCCCCCGGGCGTCGGTGGCCCGCCGTCGCGGTCCGGGACTACCGTCGCCGGGACCCGGCGACCCCCGAGGAGCACCCCCGCGTGACGCGCACGACCCCGACCGACCGCCCGACCGCCCCCGCGGGCTGGCGCGCCTGGGCGGCCGCCCGCGACGCCGAGCTCGCCGACCCGTTCGGCTGGCTCAGCCTCACCGCCCTGCACTGGCTGACCGCGACGCCCGCGACCTACGGCGACCTCCCGGGCCGGTGGTGGGCCGACGCCGACGGTATCCACGTCGACCCCGCCGGCGGCGCGCCGGACGGGCCGGGCGCAACCGGTGCCGCCGAGACCCTCACGCTCGACGGCGACCCGCTCACCGCCCCGGCCGTCGTGTGGACCTCCGCCGGCGGCGCCGCGGGCGACCTGCGCGCGGGCGCGCGCCGCCTCGAGCCGGTGGGCCGCGGGCCCCTGAACCACGGCGTCCGGGTCCGCGACCCGCACGCCCCGGCGCTGGCGGGGTTCGCCGGCATCCCGCGGTTCGACCACGACCCGGCGTGGGTGCTGACCGCGTCGTTCGAGCCGGCCGCCGCGGGGACGGTCGAGGAGACCGGCTCCGTCGCCGGCCGGGTGCGGCACCGCCGGGACGTCGCCGGGCACGTCCGGTTCACGCACGACGGCGCCGAGCACGTGCTGCAGGTGGCCGGGGGCGGGCAGCCGGCGATCTGGTTCCGGGACGGGAGCAACGGCCAGGAGACCGCGGCGTTCCGGGTGCTCGCCGTCGACCCGCGCCCGGACGGCACCGTGGTGCTCGACCTCAACCGCGCCGAGAACGCCCCGTGCGCGTTCAGCGACCACGGCACCTGCCCGCTGCCGCCCGCGGGCAACACGCTCCCGTTCCCCGTCCGGGCCGGCGAGCGACGCCCGGCGGGACGCTAGGCACGCCGACGACCCGGTCCGCCAGCAGCGGGCCGGGTCGTCGGTCGGCAGGTCAGGGCGTCAGGCGACCAGGTGCCGGTCGAGCCGGCGGCCACCGCGCACGACGGTGCCCGGCACGACGGTGCCCGGCTCCACCCGCGACTCGGCCTCCACGACCGCGCGGGGCTCCAGGCGGGCGTCGGCACCGATCTCGGCGCGCACGCCCACCGAGGCGCCAGCGCCGACGGTCGCGCCGCGGGCCAGGTGCACGTGCGACCCGACGGTCGCCGCCACCTCCACGCGGGCGCCGGGCTCCACCCAGCAGTGCTGCCCGATCCGGGCGCGCGCCTCCACGCGGGCGCCCGGGTCCACCCAGGCCGAGTCCGCGACGTACGCCGTGTCGTCCACGACGGCCCCCTTGGCGACGAGCCCGCCGCCGTTGCCGTGACGCTGGTAGCGCACGACCGTGCCGTCCTGCATCTCGAGGTCTTCGTATCGCTTCTTCATCCTGCCCTCCCCAACGCCCGACGCCCCCGGCTTGTTCCCGGCGGCACGAACCCGCGCGTGACCTCCGTCGACGCGCCGAGGCGAGCGCCTGCCGCCCGTCCGACCTGCGTTTACCCCCGCATGCATGTTTGCTTCGGTCTGACTTCCCCCGTTTTTGTTGACTTTCCTGTGTGCCCTCCGCCACAGTGGGCACTGCCGGGCACCGAGGCCCGACGCGGCGCCTCCCCGGGCCGCACGCCGTAGGACAGGACATCGCCGTCGTGTACCCGCCCGAGCGCCACACGCTGATCCTCACGACCGCCCGCGCCGCGGGCCGGGTCGAGGTGCAGCAGCTCGCCGCCGACATGGACGTGACGCCGGAGACCGTGCGTCGCGACCTCACGGCGCTCGAGCGCATGGGCCTGGTGCGCCGCGTGCACGGCGGTGCGGTCCCGGTCGAGCGGCTCGGCTACGAGCCCGCCCTCGCCCAGCGCGAGCACGAGCTCGGCGCCGAGAAGGACCGGATCGCGAAGGCGGCCCTCGACGAGCTGCCCGAGGGCGGGTCCGTCATCCTCGACGCCGGCTCCACGACGGCGCGGCTGGCGGAGATGCTGCCCGCGGACCGGGAGCTGACCGTCGTCACGCACGCGCTGCCGGTCGCCACCGCGCTGGCCGCGCTCCCCCTCGTCACGCTGCACCTGGTCGGCGGCACCGTCCGGCCCCGCACGCTCGCGGCCGTCGGCTCCTGGGCCGAGCGGGCCCTCGCCGACGTCCGGGTCGACGTGGCGTTCCTCGGCACCAACGGGCTGAGCGTCGAGGCCGGGCTGTCCACGCCCGACCTCGCCGAGGCCACCGTGAAGCGCGCGCTCGTGGCCGCCGCGGCCCGCACCGTCGTGCTCGCGGACCACACCAAGGTCGGCCGCACCGAGCTCGCCGTGGTGGCGCCGCTCGGCCGGGTCGACGCCGTCGTCACCGACAGCGGCGTCGCCCCGGAGCTGGCCGACGAGATCGAGTCCGCCGGCCCGCGCGTCGTGCGGGCCTGAGCCCCAAGGAGAGAGATGAAGGTCTTCCGCTTCTACGCCCCCGGCGACGTGCGCCTGGAGGAGGCGCCCGAGCCGACGCCCCAGGAGGGCGAGGTCAAGATCCGCGTGCGCGCGACGTCGATGTGCGGCACCGACGTGAAGATCTCGACCTCCGGCCACCTGCGCATCCGCCCGCCGCGCGTCATGGGGCACGAGATCGCCGGCGAGGTCGTGGAGGTCGGCGCCGGGGTCGAGGGCTGGGCTCCGGGCGACCGGGTCCAGGTCATCGCCGCGATCCCGTGCGGCGAGTGCGAGTTCTGCCGCGCCGGTGCCATGACCATCTGCCCGAACCAGGTGTCGATGGGGTACGACTTCGACGGCGGGTTCGCGCCGTACATGATCGTGGCGCGCGAGGTGCTGAAGGTCGACGGCCTCAACCGGATCCCCGAGAACGTCTCGTTCGCCGAGGCGAGCGTCGCGGAGCCGTTCGCCTGCGCGATCAACGCCCAGGAGATCATCGACGTGCACAAGGGCGACACCGTGGTCGTCGTCGGCTCCGGGCCGATCGGCTGCCTGCACGTCCGGCTCGCCCGGGCCCGCGGGGCCGAGAAGGTGATCCTGGTCGAGCTCAGCCGCGAGCGCCTCGACCTCGCCGCCGCCGTCGTGCACCCGGACGTCGCGATCTGCGCCGCCGAGGTCGACCCGGTCGAGGCCGTCAAGGAGGCCACGGACGGCCGCGGGCCGTCGGTGGTCATCACCGCGGCCGCGTCGGGCGTGGCGCAGGAGCAGGCGCTGCAGATGCTCGCCCCGCAGGGCCGGCTCAGCCTGTTCGGCGGCCTGCCCAAGGACAGGCCGACGATCACCTTCGACTCCAACCTCGTGCACTACCGCGAGCTGGCGGTCTTCGGGGCGAACGGGTCCAGCCCCGAGCACAACCGCCAGGCGCTGGCGCACATCGCCGACGGGAGCGTCCCCGTCGCCGACCTCATCACCCACCGGCTGCCGCTGGACCAGGTCGCCGAGGGCATCGACGTCGTCCGTACGGGCGCGGGCATCAAGGTCACCATCGAGCCGTGACGACCCGCCGCGAGGCAGGCGTCACCCACCACGAAGGAGCAGGTCAATGAGGATCCTCTCCGCGCCGGGCCGCAGCGCCCGGCCGACCCCCCGCGACGGGGAGGTGTGAACCCCGTGTCCACCGCAGCCGCCACCACCGCCCCGACCCCGTCGCGGGGCAAGCAGGCCCAGGTCCGCGTCCAGCGGTTCGGGGCGTTCCTGAGCGCCATGATCATGCCGAACCTCCCGGCGTTCCTCGCCTGGGGCCTGATCACGTCGCTGTTCATCGCCGTCGGCTGGCTGCCGAACGGCATCCTCGGCGGGTTCGGCAACGCCGACGACCCGGGCAGCTGGCAGGGCGCCGCCACGCAGCTGGCGCTCGCCGACGACGGCACGACCTTCCAGCAGTACGTCGGCATGGTCGGTCCGATGGTGACCTACCTGCTGCCGATCCTGATCGCGAACGCCGGCGGCCGGATCGTCTACAAGGAGCGCGGCGGCGTCGTCGCCTCCATCGTGGCGGTCGGCATGATCACCGGCTCCACCGTGCCGATGTTCCTCGGCGCGATGATCGTGGGCCCGCTGTCCGCGTGGGTGCTGAAGAAGGTCGACTCGATCTGGGCCGGGAAGATCAAGCCCGGCTTCGAGATGCTCGTCGACATGTTCACCGCGGGCATCCTCGGCGCCGCGATGGCCGTCGGGGCGTTCTTCGGGTTCGCGCCGATCATCACCGGCGTGTCCGACGCGCTCGGCAACGTCGTGTCCTGGATGGCCGACAACCACCTCCTGCCGCTCATGGCCGTGGTGGTCGAGCCCGCGAAGGTGCTGTTCCTCAACAACGCCATCGGCAACGGCGTCCTGGTGCCGCTCGGCGCCCAGGAGGTCGTGGAGCAGGGCAAGTCGCTGCTGTTCCTGGTGGAGTCCAACCCCGGGCCCGGCCTCGGCATCCTGATGGCCTACACGTTCTTCGGCATCGGGGCGGCGCGGTCGTCGGCCCCGGGCGCGGCGGTCGTGCAGTTCATCGGCGGCATCCACGAGGTGTACTTCCCGTTCGTGCTGATGAAGCCGACGCTGATCATCGCGGCGATCCTCGGCGGTGCGACCGGCATCGCGACCAACGTGGTGTTCGGCAGCGGCCTGCGCGGCCCGGCGGCACCGGGGTCGATCATCGCGGTGTACGCCGCGACACCACGCGACTCGTTCGTGGGCGTGACGCTCTCGGTGGTGCTGGCCTTCGTGGTCACGTTCCTCGTGGCGGCGGTCATCCTGCGGGCCTCCCGCAAGCGGGACCTCGCGGCGGGCGGCGGCGACCTCGCCGCGGCGATCGCCCAGACCGAGGCCAACAAGGGCAAGTCGTCCACGGCGCTCGACGCCATGGCGGCACGGCAGGGCGGCGTGGTGCCGGCCGAGGCGGGCGCCACGGCCGACGGCGCCCCGGTCGCGCCGGTGCGGTCGATCGTGTTCGCGTGCGACGCCGGCATGGGGTCGTCCGCGATGGGCGCGAGCATCCTGCGCGACAAGCTCAAGAAGGCCGGCCGCGGGGACATCACCGTGGTCAACAAGGCCGTCGCGAACCTGGAGGACGACGTCGACCTGGTCATCACCCAGCGCGAGCTGACCGACCGGGCCCGGAGGCACGCGCCCAGCGCGCGGCACGTCTCCGTCGACAACTTCCTGTCCAGCCCCGTGTACGACGACGTCGTGCGCGAGGCCCGGGCCGAGGCGGAGTCCGAGACGGCGGAGAGGAGCACGTCATGACGGAGCTGCTGAGCGCGGACCTGATCGTCCCCGCGGGGAGCGCCGGGACCAAGGAGGAGGCCATCCGCGAGGCCGGGGCGCTGCTGGTCGGCTCCGGCGCGGTGGACCCCGGGTACGTGGACGCGATGCTCGAGCGCGAGCAGACCATCTCCACGTACATGGGCAGCTACCTCGCCATCCCGCACGGCACCAACGAGGCGAAGGGCGCGATCCACCGGTCCGCGGTCTGCCTGGTGCGGTACGAGGAGCCGGTGGACTGGGACGGCAACCCCGTGCGGGTGGTCGTGGGCATCGCGGGCGTCGGCGACGAGCACCTGTCGCTGCTGTCCCGGATCGCCCTGGTGTTCAGCGACGGCGAGCGCGTGCAGCGCGTGCTCGACGCCACCACCCGGGAGCAGCTGACGGCCGTCCTCGCGGAGGTCGAGCCGGCCTGACCGCCGGCCGGTCCCCGAGCCCAGCGCGCCCGGGGCACCCTGCCCGCCCCGGGCGCGCTGTCACGCACCCGCCGCGCGACGCCGCGCCGAGCGAGCAACCGACACGTCGAGCGAGCAGTCCGCGGTTACTCGCTCGACGTGTCGGTTGCTCCGTGGGCGGGCGGGCAGCCGAGCCGACGCCGGGCGGCGGGCGCTGTCGGGGGCGTGTGGCACGATCGGGCGCGTGCCCGCCGTCCCGTCCCCCGCGCCGTCCGCGGGCGGGGCCGGCGAGCCCGCCGGGGACTGGCGCGCGGTGCTCGACGGGCTGCTCGCCTGGGGCGACTCCGCCCCCGCCCCGCGCTCCCGCCGCGCCGCGCTCCAGGTCGAGCTCCGCGAGCTCACCCCGCGCACCCGCGAGCGCTGGAACGGCCCCGTGTCCCGCACCGCCGTCGCCCGCCGCCCCGGCGAGCCCCCGGAGCCCGGCACCGCCGGCTACCGCCTCGGCGTCCGCCCGGTGACCCGCACCGACCGCGGCTGGACCCGCGGCAGCGTCACCTGGGCGAACATCCCGCACCTGCGCGCCCGCCTCGACCTGGACGCCGACCAGCACCGCTGGTTCTGCCAGGTGGGCGCCCTGCACCGCGCCGCCGAGCCCCCCGTCCCCGGGCAGGACGCCGCGTGGGTCTACCTCGACGAGTTCGTGAACCCGGTGCTCTGGGACCTGCTCGACCAGGCCCGGGACCTCGGCATCCCGCTGGTCGGCTCCGGCGCGGGCGCCGAGGTGCGCCGCGGGGGCGCGGTCCGGCTGGGCCTGGACGTCGCCCGCGGTCCCGGGGGCGTGCGGGTCGCGGCGCACCTCACCGTCGACGGCGAACCGTTCCCGGTCGAGCACGCGCACGCGATCGGCGACCACGGCGTGTACGTCGTCGACCCGGCCCACCCGCGCCGCGTGCTGCTGGCCCCGGCCGCCGAGCCGCTCGGCCCGCAGCAGCTCGCCCTGATCGGCCACGCCGCGGGTGGCCGCACCGTCGCGGACGCCCTGCGCGCGGGCGTCGTGGTGCCGGAGGACCAGGCCGGCCCGTTCCTGCGCGAGCAGCTGCCCGCCCTGCGCGCCGGCCTCGACGTCGCGAGCGCCGACGGCTCGGTCGTCGTCCCGCCGCCGGCCCCGCCGACGCTCGTGCTCACGGTCCGGCACCTGCCCGGGCGGGTCGTCGACCTGGCGTGGCGGTGGGACGGGCACGCGCGCTCGGGCCCGGCGCCGGACCCGCAGGACCTCGTGCCGGAGGACCTTGTGCCCGGGGGCTGGCCGGACGCCGGCGGCCACAGCCCCGACGGCCCCGACCCCGCCGACGGGCGGCCGCCGCTCCCCCCGCCCGCGACCCTCCGCGACGCCGACGCCGCCGACTACGTCACCGCGGCGCTCCCCCGCGTCGCCGCGCTCCCCGGCGTCCGCGTCGACACGATCGGCGCGGCCCCCGACTACCGGGTCCTGCACGACGCCCCGGTGCTCACCGTCACCGCGCAGCCCAGCGAGCGGACCGACTGGTTCGACCTCGGCGTCACGGTCACGATCGACGGCCGCACCGTGCCGTTCGGCCCGCTGTTCGCGGCGCTCGCGAAGGGCCGCCGGCGGTTGCGCCTGGTCGACCACACCTACCTGTCCCTCGACCACCCCGCGCTCGAGCCGCTGGCCGCGCTGGTCGCGGAGGCGCGCGAGCTCGCCGAGTGGGAGACCGGCCTGCGGGTCAGCCGGCACCAGACCAGCCTGTGGGCCGACCTCGCGGAGCTCGCGGACGAGGCCGAGCCGCCGGACGCCTGGCGCGGGCTGCTCGCCGAGGCCGCCGGCGACGCGCCCGCGCCCGTGCCCGCCCCCGCAGGGCTGCACGCGGAGCTGCGGCCGTACCAGGCCGAGGGCTTCGCGTGGCTGGCCTTCCTGTGGCGGCACCGGCTCGGCGGGATCCTGGCCGACGACATGGGCCTGGGCAAGACGCTGCAGACCCTGGCGCTGCTCCAGCACGTGGTCGAGCAGCGCAGCCCCCACGACGACGCGCGCCCGTTCCTCGTCGTCGCCCCGACCTCGGTCACCCCGAACTGGGTGGCGGAGGCCGCCCGGTTCACGCCCGGGCTGACGGTGCGGCGCGTCGAGGCGACCCAGGCGACGGGACCGGCGCCGCTCGCCGAGGTCGCGGCCGGCGCCGACGTCGTCGTCACCTCCTACGCCCTGCTCCGGCTGGACGCCGAGGCGTACCGCGCCGTCGGCTGGGCCGGGCTGGTGCTGGACGAGGCGCAGCAGGTCAAGAACCCCGCGTCCCGGGTGCACCGCGCGGCGAAGGACCTGGGCGCGCCGTTCGCCCTCGCCCTCACCGGCACGCCCGTCGAGAACTCGCTCACCGAGCTGCACGCCCTGCTCGACCTCGTCGCGCCCGGGCTGCTGCCGCCCGCCGCGACGTTCGCGCTGCAGTACGTCCGCCCGATCGAGGACGCGCACGCCGGCATCGCCACCGGGCCGGGCGCGGGCGACCTGCCCGAGTCCGCGGCGCGGCTGCGCGCCGGGCGGCTCGAGCGGCTGCGCCGGCGGATCCGTCCGTTCCTGCTGCGCCGCACCAAGGACCTGGTGGCCGCCGACCTCCCGGAGAAGCAGGAGCAGACCCTCACGGTCGCCCTGGACCCCGCGCACCGGGACGTCTACGACCGGTACCTGCAGCGCGAGCGGCAGAAGGTGCTCGGCCTCATCGACGACCTGGACCGGCAGCGGTTCATCGTCTACCGGTCGCTGACCCTGCTGCGGATGCTCGCGCTGGACGCCTCGCTGATCGACCCGGCGCTGGCGGGCACCCCGTCCGCCAAGCTCGACGCGCTGCTGGAGCAGCTGGACGACGTCGTCGCCGAGGGGCACCGCGCGCTGGTGTTCAGCCAGTTCACGTCCTACCTGTCGCGCGCGGCGGACCGCCTCGACGCCGCCGGCGTGCCGTACGTGTACCTGGACGGGTCCACGACCCGGCGCGGCGAGGTGGTCGACGAGTTCCGCACCGGCGACGCGCCGGTGTTCCTGCTCAGCCTCAAGGCGGGCGGTACCGGCCTCAACCTCACCGAGGCCGACTACGTCTTCCTGCTCGACCCGTGGTGGAACCCGGCCGCCGAGCAGCAGGCCGTCGACCGCGCGCACCGCATCGGGCAGGACCGGCCGGTGCTGGTCTACCGGCTCATCGCGGAGGACACGATCGAGGAGAAGGTCGTCGCGCTGCAGGCCCGCAAGGCCGCGCTCGTCGACGCGGTCCTGGACGACGGCGACCTGTTCTCGACGGCCCTCACCGCCGACGACCTGCGCGACCTCCTGGGCTGATCAGGCCGACGAGGGCGTCCGGCCGCCGCCGTCCGCGGCCACCAGCCCGAGGTAGTGCGCGAGCGCGTGGTCGACCTGTGCCATCGCATCGCGACCCAGGTAGTCGACCGGGTCGGCCGAGAGGTAGTCGACGTCGACCGTCCGGATCTGGTCGACGAGCACCCGGGTGGCGCGGCCGAGCACCTCGACCTCGGGTCGGGACAGGGCCGGCTGCGCGGCGGTCGACGTGGGCGCCACCGTGGCGACCGACCAGCTCAGGTCCGTCGGCGACAGGATCACGGCGTACCGGCGCCCGCCCTGCTCGTGCCCGCGCGGTGCGCCCAGGTCGACGCGGTGCACCGCCCCCCGGATCACCAGGCGTCCGGCTCGTCGGCGAGGACCTCGTCCCGCAGCCGGTCGGCGTCCCGGCGCATCTGCTCCAGCCAGCGCTCGTGGTCGAGGAGGCGCAGAGCGCGCCGGATGGTGTCCGTCGTGCTCTCACCCGCCGCGGCCGCGGCAGCGAGGATCCGCTCGTCCTCGGGACTCGGCCGGAATCCGATCGTGCGGGTCGCCATGCCCGACAGCCTACGCGGGTGTTGCACAGGTGTTCAACACGTTCCCCGCGCCGCGTCGCGGGCCCTGTGGTGGAGTGACCCCGTGCTCCACCGATCCGACGACCCCTGGCACGTCCGGCAGTCCCGCCTGGACCTGCACCACCCCGCGGCCGCCGCCTCCGTGCTGACGCTGTCGAACGGCTATCTCGGCGTGCGCGCCGTGCCCGAGCGCCCCGGCCACGGCCTGGGACCCGGCACCCTGCTCGCGACCGTCTACGAGGAGGTGCCGCACACCTACGCCGAGCGGGCGTACGCGTACCCCGCCGTCGACGAGGTGCTCGTGCCCGTCGTGGACGCCTGGGCGCTCGGCTGGTCCGTGGACGGCGACCCGCTCGACGCCGCCCCCGCCGACGCCACCCCGGCCCCCGCGTCCCACGACGACCGCGTCCTCGACCTGCGCCGCGGCGTCCTCGACCGCGAGCAGCGGCGCACGGCCCCGTCGACCGGCGCCGCGGTCGCGCTCAGCACGCGCCGGCTGGTGTCGCTGACCCGCCGCGGCGTCGTCGCGACCCGGTGGCGGGTGCGCGCCGAGGCCGACGTGACGCTGACCGCCCACCCCGTCCCGGGCTGCGGCCACGCGGGGGCGCCGCCCGCCCACGAGCCCGGCGTGCGCACGCTGACCTGCCGCCACGACCCGGAGGGCTCCGCGGTGCACCAGCGCGCGGAGCGGTCCGGCCGGGAGGTCGTGGTGCGCACCGCGCACGAGGTCTCCGCCGACGAGGGGGTCGACGCCCGCTGGTCGACCGACGACCCGCACGGCGCCGTGCTGACGGTCGACCTGCGGGCGGGGCAGGCGGTCGAGGTCGTCGTGATCGCCGCGTACGCGGGCGGGACGGACGCCGAGGCGCTGCACACGCAGGCCGACGCCGAGCTGCGCGCCGCGCGCGCGGCCGGCTGGTCCGGGCTGCGGCACGAGCAGGAGACCGAGCTCGCGGGCGTCTGGGCGCGCGGCGACGTGCTGGTCGAGGGCGACGACGAGCTGCAGCAGGCGGCCCGGTACGCGCTGCTCCAGGTCGTGCAGGCCTCGGCCCAGGCGGACGGCGCCGGGATCCGCGCGAAGGGCCTCGCCGGGACGGGCTACCACGGGCACACGTTCTGGGACTCGGAGTGCTTCGTCCTCCCGGTCCTCGACCACGTCCTGCCCCGCGCGGCGGCCGACCACCTGCGCTGGCGGCACGCCACCCTGCCGCAGGCCCGCGCCCGGGCCGTCGAGCTCGGGCTCCCGGGCGTGACCTTCCCGTGGCGGACGATCAGCGGGCGGGAGTGCTCCGGGTACTGGCCCGCCGGCACCGCCGCCTTCCACGTGAACGCGGGCGTCGGCATCGCCGCGGCCCGGCACGTCGCCGCGACCGGCGACGCCGTGTTCGACCGGGACGTCGCCGTCGACCTGCTCGTGCCCACCGCGCGGCTGTGGGCGGGCCGGGGCCACCACACGCCCGAGGGGTTCCGGATCGACGGGGTCACCGGCCCCGACGAGTACACCGCGGTCGTCGACAACAACACGTACACGAACCTCGTGGCGCGGGAGAACCTGCGGGCCGCCGCCGACGCGTGCGAGCGGCACCCCGACGTCGCGGCGCGACTCGGGGTCACCGCCACCGAGCGCGCCGAGTGGCGCCGGGCCGCCGACCGCATGATGGTGCCGTACTCGCAGGAGCTCGGGGTCACGGAGCAGCACGAGGGCTTCACGCGCCGGGCACCGTGGGACTTCGGCGCCCCGGCGAACACCCGGTACCCGCTGCAGGAGCACCACCCGTTCGTCGAGATCTACCGCCGTCAGGTCACCAAGCAGGCGGACCTGGTCCTCGCGCTGCACGTGGCCGCCGACGACATCCCCGTCGAGCAGAAGCGCCGCGACTTCGCCTACTACGAGGCGATCACCGTCCGGGACTCCTCGCTGTCCGCCCCGGCGCAGGCCGTCGTCGCCGCGGAGGTCGGCCACCCGGACCTCGCGTACGCCTACGCCCGGGAGTGCGCGCTCATCGACCTGTCCGACCTGCGCGCGTCGAGCGCGGAGGGCCTGCACGTCGCGGCGCTGGCGGGCGCGTGGACCGCGCTCGTCGTCGGGCTCGGCGGGCTGCGGCAGGTCGGCGACGCCGTGCACCTGACGCCGCGGCTCCCCCGCCGGCTCACCCGGATCGCGTTCACCGTGCTCCAGGCCGGCGCGCGGGTCGAGGTCGACGTGCGGCAGGACCTCGTCGCCTACCGGCTGCTCTCCGGCGAGGAGGCGCGCCTGACCCACCACGGCGACCCGGTGCACCTGACGACGGCGACCCCGGAGCAGGAGCGTCCGCAGCCGCCCGCCGAGCACCACCCGAGCCCGCCGCAGCCGCCGCACCGGCACCCGGTGTTCGACGAGACCTGACCGTCGAGGTCGCCGGTTCCGCCCACGGGCCCGGCGTGTCGCGCCGCGTGTCGGGACGCAACCGCCGACCTCGGCACCCGATGCGCCCGATGCGCCCGATGCGCCCGCTCAGCGCAGGTACGCCGCCGCGGCCGCCCGGACCGCCTCGCCCGTGCGCTCGAGCGCCGCGGTCCGCACGGTCCACTGCTGCCAGTGCAGCGTGACGTCGACGTGCCGGCCGGGGTCGAGGTCGACCAGCGTCCCGTCCGCCTCCCCCGCGCGGGCGTCCGCGTCGGGCAGCATCCCCCACCCGAGGCCGAGCCGGACCGCGAGCGTGAAGTCGGCCGACGCGGGCACGTGGTGCCGCGGCGGCAGCGCCGGGTCCGCGCCGCGCCCGCGCAGGTAGCGGTCCTGCAGGTCGTCCTTCCGGTCGAACACCACGAGCGGCGCGGCGGCGAGCGCGGCCGGCGTCGGGCCGTCCGGCAGCAGCGCGGCGGCCCGGTGCGCCGCGATCATCGGCCGGTACCGCAGCACCCCGAGCCGGTGCGACGTGCAGCCCTGCACCGGCCGCGCGGCCGTCGTGATCGCCGCGACCACCGCGCCCTCGCGGAGCAGGTCGGCGGAGTGGTCCTGGTCCTCGCGGTGCAGGTCGAAGACGATCTCGTCCGCGAGCGGGGCCAGCGCCGGCAGCACCCAGGTGCCGAGCGAGTCCGAGTTGACCGCGATGGGCAGCACCGGACGCCCCGACGTCGCCCCGGCCGTCACCGCCGCGTGGGCCTCGTCCGCCAGCGCGACCACCTGGCGCGCCAGCCGGAGGTACACCTCGCCGGCCGCGGTCACGCCGGCGGGCCGCGCGCGCCGCACGAGCACCTGGCCGACCGCGGTCTCCAGCGCCCGGATGCGCTGGCTCACCGCGGACTGCGTGAGGTGCAGCGCGACGGCGGCGTTCTCGAACGACCCCTCGTCGACGACGGCGAGCAGGGCGCGGAGCTGCGGGAGGTCGACCTCGGCCATGCGGGGACCCTACCGACCGCGGCCACCCCTCGTGACCGGTCCCAGCACCCCCTTCCCATCAGAGTTGCTGATGCGTCATCGCGAGCAGTCGTTGGACTGATGCGAGTCGCCGGCCCTAGCGTCGGCGCGTGCCCGCCTCCCTCGCCGCCGCCCTCACCGGGCTCGCCTTCGGCCTCTCGCTCATCGTCGCCATCGGGGCGCAGAACGCCTTCGTGCTGCGCACCGGCCTGCGCCGCGTCCACGTGCTGCCCGTCGTCGCCGTGTGCGCGCTGTCGGACGCCGCGCTGATCGCGGCCGGGGTCGGCGGGCTCGGGACGCTGGTCGACCGGCACCCGGTGGTCCTGACCGTGGCGCGGCTGGCCGGCGCGGCGTTCCTGCTCGGCTACGCGGTCGTCGCGGCGCGCCGGGCCCTGCGGCCGGGTGCCGCGCTGACCGCCGAGGACGCCGATGCCGCCGCGCCGGCCCGGGCGTGGCCCGTCGTGGCGACCTGCCTCGCGCTCACGTGGCTGAACCCGCACGTGTACCTGGACACGGTCGTGCTGCTCGGCTCGGTGGCCGGGACGCACGGCGAGGACCGGTGGTGGTTCGGCGGCGGGGCGGTGCTCGGCAGCCTGCTGTGGTTCGCGGGGCTCGGGTACGGGGCCCGGCTGCTGCGGCCGCTGTTCGCGCGGCCCGGGGCGTGGCGCGTGCTCGACGGGGTGATCGCGCTGGTGATGCTGGCGATCGCGGCGAGCCTGCTGCTGGGGCTGTGAGGCGCGCGGCCCGCGCTCAGGCCCCGACGGTCGCCGCGGCCCGGCGCCGGCGCACGAGCGCCGTCACGCCGTAGATGCCCACCACGACCGCGACCAGCCCCGCCGTCGACAGCAGCTGCCCCCGCGCCGACCCGTCCGCGAGCATGAGCACCACGAGGCCGGCCAGCGCGGCGAGCGTCGCCCAGGTCAGCCACGGGTAGCCCCACATCCGCAGCGGCAGCCGCTCGCCCCGGTCGCGGGCCTCCGCCTCGAGCCGCGGCCGCAGCCGCAGCTGCGCCACCGCGACGAGCACCCAGACGACCAGCAGCGCCGCGCCGACCGCGTTGAGCAGGATGCCGAGCAGCGTGTCCGGCAGCGCCCAGTTCAGCGCGACGGCCACCACGCCGAACGCCACCGACACCAGCACCGCGACCCACGGCACGTCGCGCCCGGACACCCGGCGCAGCACCGCGGGCCCGTCGCCGCGCCCGGCGAGCGAGTACGCCATCCGGGACGTCGCGTACACGTTCGCGTTGAACGCCGACAGCAGGGCGACGACGACCACCGCCTCCATCAGCCGCGCGGCGCCGGGCAGCCCGGCGACGTCGAGGACCGCGACGAACGGCCCCTCCTGGAGCACGGGGGCGTCCCACGGCAGGACCAGCACCATGATCGCGACCGAGCCCACGTAGAACAGCAGGATCCGCCACACGATGGTCCGGGTCGCGCGGCCGACCGCGCGCTGCGGGTCCCGCGCCTCGGCGGCGGCGATCGTGACGATCTCGATGCCGCCGAACGCGAACACCACGACCAGCAGCCCCGCCGCCACCCCGCCCACGCCCTCCGGCGCGAAGCCGCCGTGGCCGAGCAGGTTCGTGGTGCCGACCGGGTCGGTGCCGGGCAGCAGGCCCAGCACGAGCAGCACGCCGAGCACCAGGAACACCACGATCGCGGCGACCTTGATCAGCGCGAACCAGAACTCGAGCTCGCCGAACTTGCGGACCCCCGCCAGGTTGGCGCCCGCGAACACGGCGACCACGACGAGCGCGACCACCCACTGCGGCACGCCCGGGAGCCAGCCGGTGACGATCCGGGAGACGCCCGTGACCTCGGCGCCGAGCACCATGATCAGCGTGAACCAGTAGACCCAGCCGAGCGTGAACCCGGCCCACCGGCCGAGCGCGCGCTCCGCGTACACGGAGAACGAGCCGCTGGCCGGGAGGGCCGAGGCCATCTCCGCCAGCATCCGCATGACGAGGACGACCAGCACCCCGGCGACCGCGTAGGACACCAGCACCGCGGGGCCGGCCGTGGCGATGCCGACGCCGCTGCCGAGGAACAGCCCGGCGCCGATGGCTGAGCCGAGCCCCATCATCGTGAGGTGCCGGGTGCGCAGCCCGTGGCCGAGGTGGTCGCCGGCGGGCTGCTCGGGGCTTGCCGGCGCGGCGGCGGGGGCGACGGTGGACGGGGCGGGCGTGGCGCGGGGCATGCGACTTCCTGGTGCGGGGGGGGCGGCCGCGGTGGTCGCGGCCGCCGACCACCGTAGCGGCCCCGCGCGGGCCCTACTTCCCGGGGCGCTCCCGCGAGCGCCGCCACCGGCCGAGCCGCTCGTCGAACCGCCGGTCGACGCGCCGGTCGACCTGCCGGGAGAGCTGGCGGGACACCTGCTCGTCGATCTGGGCGCGCAGCTGCCGCCGCTCGGCGCGGAGGAACGCGGTGTGCTCGGCGTGCAGGGACCGGGACGTCGAGACGACCATGCCGATCATCACGACGCTGAACGGCAGGGCGATGAGGATCGCGGCCGTCTGGAGCGCGGTCAGTCCGCCGGCGAGCAGCAGCGCGATCGCGAGCACGCCGCCCAGCGCCGCCCACACGACGCGGAGCGGGGTGCGGGGGTGCGGGTCGCCGCCGGCCGCGAGCATCGAGACGACGAGGGCGCCCGAGTCCGCGGACGTGATGAAGAACAGCGCCACCAGGATGATCGCGCCGATCGACAGCACCGCGCCGCCCGGCAGGCCGGCCAGCAGGTCGAACAGCGCGTTCTCCGGGACGACCTCGCCGTCCGGGCCGACCAGGCCGCCCTGCCCGAACAGCTCGCGGTGCAGCGCGGACCCGCCGAGGACCGAGAACCACAGGAAGCACACGATCGTCGGGACGAGCAGCACGCCGCCGACGAACTGCCGGACGGTCCGGCCGCGCGAGATCCGGGCGATGAACACGCCGACGAACGGGGACCAGGAGATCCACCAGCCCCAGTAGAACGTCGTCCAGGACGCCTGCCACGCCTCGCCCTCGGCCCCGGCGTACGCCGAGACGTTGAACATCAGCGGGACCACCTGCGCGAGGTACGTCCCGATCGACTGCACGAACTCGCGCAGCAGGAACAGCGTCGGGCCGAGCACCAGCACGAGCACGAGCAGCACGCCCGCCATCGAGACGTTGATGTTCGACAGCCACTTGAGCCCCTTGTCGAGGCCCGACACCACCGACAGCGTGGCGACCGCGGTGATCGCGATGATGAGGACGACCTGCAGCGTCGTCGAGCTCGTCGCGATCCCCGTGTGCTCGAGGCCGGCGGTGATCTGCAGCACGCCCAGGCCGAGCGAGGTCGCGACCCCGAACACGGTGCCCACGACGGCGGTGACGTCGACCGCGTCCCCCAGCCGGCCGCGCACCCGGTCGCCGAGCAGCGGCTCCAGCGCCCAGCGGATCGACACCGGGCGGCCCTTGCGGTGCACCGTGTACGCGATCGACAGGCCGACGACCACGTAGATCGCCCACGCGCTCAGGCCCCAGTGCAGGTAGGTCTGCGACATCGCCTGCTGCGCGAGCTGCTCGGGCGTCCCGGTCACGCCGGGCTTCGGGTCGGCGTAGTGGCTCAGCGGCTCGGCGACGCCCCAGAACACCAGGCCGATGCCCATGCCGGTCGCGAACAGCATCGCGAACCAGGAGCCGAGCGGGTACTCGGGCTCGTCGTCGTCCTTGCCGAGGGTGATGTCGCCCCACCGGCCGACACCGAGCCAGATGGCGAACGCCACGAACCCGGCGACCAGCGCCACGTAGTACCAGCCGAAGGCGCTCACCACGTTCGTCTGCACCGAGCCGATCACGTCGTTCGCCGTGTCCGGGAACAGGATCGTGAAGCCGGAGACCGCCGCCACGACGGCGACGGACCCCCAGAACACGGCGCGGGACGTGCCCCACGGGCCGCGGCCGCTCCCGGGTCGGGGCGCCCGCGCGTCGGGCTCGGTGTCGGTCGTCGATGTCGCCACGGGGGTCCTCTTCGGTCGGCGGCAGGGCGGCGACCACCCTAGCCAGGGAGGTCACCACCCACCACAGGATCGACCCGACCCTCGCGCGGCGCTCGCCGAGGTCCGCTCGCCGTGCGCGTCCGGGTGCCCGGACCTAGCGTGACCGCCATGACCGAGCAGACCCCGGACCCCAGCACCGACGCCACGAAGGACCCCGCGGACTGGGTCACCGGCGACGAGCCGATGACCGGCCCGCAGGACTCCTACCTGCACACCCTCGCGCGGGAGGCCGGCGAGGAGGTCCCGGAGGACCTGACCAAGGCCCAGGCGTCCGAGATGATCGACCGGCTCCAGGGCGAGACCGGGCGCGGCGCGAGCTGACCCCGCGCGGGCTCAGTCGTCCTCGGGCTCGCGCAGCACCGGCCACGCCCCGTCCGACGTGTTCGCGATCACGGTGACCGTGACCCCCGTCGCCGGGTCGTGCCGGGTGCGCGCGGAGACGCCCGCGTCGTAGCCCTCCAGCACCAGGTCGTCGGAGTCGAGGCCCAGCCAGAACCCGCGCCCGTAGCGCATCTCCTCGTCCTCGACGACGTGCCACGGCTCGGTCAGCCGGGCCACGGTCGCGGCGGGCACGATGCGACCGGCGGTCAGCGCGCGCCAGAACGCGGCCAGGTCCGCCGCCGTCGTGGCGAGCCCGCCGTCGCCGCTCCCCCGCACCGGCAGGTGCAGCACGTTGGTACGCGGGCCGTCCTCGTCGAGGTAGCCGACGGCGAGGTCCGCCGCGGGCTCGTCCGACCGCGGGAAGCCCGTGCGGCTCATCCCGGCCGGGCCGAGGACCCGCTCGGCGACGAGGTCCGCGAACGGCGCGCCCGCGACCCGCTGCGCGACGAGCGCCAGCAGCACGTATCCGGAGTTGTTGTACGCGAACTCCACGCCCGGCTCCGACACCTGCGCGTGCGGCGCGAGCATCGGCAGGTACGCCTCGGTGTCGTCCAGCACGTGCGGCGGCAGCGTCAGCACGTAGTCGGTGATCGAGCCGTCGCCGTTCTCGTCCAGGTAGTCGCCGATCCCGGACGTGTGGCCCAGCAGGTGGTCGACGGTCACCCGGTCGTCGACGAGCGGCAGGTCCGCGCCGAGCACCGGGCGCACCGGGTCGTCCCAGCCGAGCCGGCCCTCCTCGACCAGCGAGGCGATCGTCAGGGCGGTGAAGCCCTTCGCGACGCTCGCGACGCCGAACCGGTGGTCGGGCGTGGCGGGCACCCGGCGCGCGCGGTCCGCGCAGCCGTACGCCCGGGCGAACAGCACCTCCTCGGCGCGGGAGACGTGCACGACGCCGCTGAGGCCCGAGGCCTCGGCTCGGGCGTGCAGGGCGGGTCCGAGGTCCTCGGGGGCGGTCGTCGGGCTGCGGTGCTCGGCGGTCGTCATGCGGCGACGCTACGGCGCCCCCCGCCGGTCGGCCAGCAGATTTCCGCCGCGCGGCTCCCCGCCGTCACCAGCCCCAGGACGAGTCCGGGTGCTGCTCCGGGCAGGCGTCGGCGCCGTCCGGCAGCTTCTCGAAGTGCCACACCTCGTTGGCGTACGTCTGGCACAGCCCGAAGTCGACCCCGTGCTGCGCGAGCCAGTACGCCCCCTCGGTCGGGCCGACGTCGACCGCCAGGCCCTGCACGTGCGCGGACGACTCCGGCGGCAGCACCCAGCGGTACGCCTCCGGGACGCCGTGCTTCGCGACGGCGTCGTCGACGAGGCGCTGCTGCTCCTCCGGCGTGCGCCTCCCCGAGGTGACGCGCAGCTCGACACCCGCGGCGTCGGCGGCCGCGCGGGCGTCCCGGAACCGGGCGGCGAGGTCGGCGTCGACGCCGTCGAGGCCGTCCGCGAGCGGCGGGGCGTCGGGCCCCGCGCCGTCTCCGGATGCGCCGATCGGCTCCTGCGACGCGGGGTCGGCCGTCGAGACCGGCACCGCGGGCAGCGCACGCGACCCGTCGCCGGGACCACCGGCTGCCGAGCAGCCCGCGAGGGCGAGGGCCGCGACCGCCACCGTCCCCGCCAGGACGGCCGGCCGGCGCGCGGTGCGCGGTCGGGGACGCGGGTGGTCGTGCCGGGAGCGGTCGTGTCGGGGCATGCACCGACCCTCGCCCCCGGGACGGTCCGCGCGCGTCGCCCCGGGGGCCGACCGCGCCCGCGCGCCCGTCCGACCCGGGTCGGACGGGCGCCTGGTCCCCTCGTCCGACCCGGCACCGACCGCCGCGCCCACGCTCTCCGGCGCGACCCACGCCGACCGGCTGTGGCGGGGCCGGAAGGCGTAGGCGTCCCGTCAGCCGCGCACGCGCGTCGCCCAGAACGCCACCGCGCCCGCCGCCGCCACGTTCAGCGAGTCCACGCCTCCGGCCATCGGGATCCGCACCGTGAGGTCGGCCGCCGCGATCGTCGCCGGCTTCAGCCCGTCGCCCTCCGCGCCGAGCACCAGCGCCAGCCGCTCCGGCGGGTCCGCCTCGAGCGCGTCCAGGCTCACCGAGTCGTCGGACAGCGCCAGCGCCGCCGTCACGAACCCGGCGCCGCGCAGCACGTCGATCCCGCCGGGCCACGGGTCCACCCGGGTCCACGGCACCTGGAACACCGTGCCCATCGAGACCCGGACCGACCGCCGGTACAGGGGGTCGGCGCAGCGCGGCGTCACCAGCACCGCGTCCACGCCGATGGCCGCCGCGGAGCGGAACGCCGCGCCGACGTTCGTGTGGTCGACCACGTCCTCCAGCACGGCGACCCGGCGCGCCCCGGCGATGACCTCCGCGACCGGCGGCAGCGGCGGGCGGTGCATCGCGGCGAGCGCCCCGCGGTGCACGTGGAAGCCGGTGATGGCCTCCAGCACCGCGGGGTCCGCGACGTACACGCGCACGGGCTCGCCGTCGGGGTCGCGCGCCTCCAGCATCGCCGTCAGGTCCGGCAGCCAGCGCGGCGACACCAGCACCGACCGCGGCCGGTGCCCCGCCGCCAGCGCGCGCCCGAGCACCGTCGAGCTCTCCGCGATGTACAGGCCCTTCTCGGGCTCGTGCCGCGACCGGAGCGCGACGTCGGTGAGCGCGACGTAGTCGGCGAGCCGCTCGTCGTCGGGGTCGGTCAGGTGGACGATGTCGAGCGCGGGCACGCCCGCCATCATCCCACCGGGGTCAGGCCAGGAACTCCAGCGCTGCGGCGACGAGCAGCCGGCGGCCCGCGGCGATCGTCGGCTCGTCGAGCGGGGCGAACTGGGCGGTGTGGTTCCCGGGCACGGCCGCGGAGAAGCCCGAGACGTAGCCGTCGGGGAACAGCGCGGGGTCCATGCCGCCCCAGAACCAGAACGCGTACGGCACCGGGTCGCCCTCGTACCGGCCCTTCGGCAGGCCGTACTCGGAGAAGTCCTCGGAGCCCATCAGCGGCTCGGCGGTCCGCACGGCACCCTCGGGCATGACGGCCCGCTGGGCGGCCATGACGCGGTCCACGACCTCGGCGGTGTTCACCGTGGCCGGCGGGTTCTCCCGCATCGTGATCGTCGGCGGCTCGGGGCAGCCCGCCGCCTGCGCCTCGGCGCCGACGATGCGCTCGACCGCGGCGACGGCCCGCGCCATCGAGGCGTCCGACCGTGCCCGCAGGTTCACCGTGAACGTCGCGGTGTCCGGGATGATGTTCGACTTCGTGCCGGCGTGGAACGTGCCGACCGTGACGACCAGCGGGTCCTCGGGCGACGTCTCGCGGGCGGCGATCGTCTGCAGCCGGGTGATCGCGTACGCCGCGGTGAGGATCGGGTCGACCGTGACGAACGGGCGGGAGCCGTGGCCGCCGCGGCCGTGGATCGTCACGTCGAGGGTCGCCGCGGCCGCCATGAGCAGCCCGCGGGAGTGGTTCGCCACCCCGGCCGGCAGCGGCCCGACGTGCTGGCCGAGCGCCACGTCCGGCTTGGGGAACCGCGTGAACAGGCCGTCCGCGAGCATCGCGCTCGCCCCGGTCGCGGTCTCCTCGGCGGGCTGGCCGACCACGAGCAGCGTGCCGGACCACGCGTCGCGCGCGCCGGCGAGCGCGTCCACCGCGGCCGCGAGCGCCGTGACGTGCATGTCGTGGCCGCAGGCGTGCATCGTGGCGACGGTCTCCCCCGCGGGGTTCACGTCGGTGTGCCGGCTCTGGTACTCCAGGCCGGTCTCCTCCAGGACGGGCAGGCCGTCCATGTCGGCGCGGAGCATCACGACCGGCCCGTCGCCGTTGCGCAGCACGCCGACCACGCCCGTCCCGCCGACGCCCTCCGTGACCTCGAGGCCGGACGCGCGCAGCTCGGCCGCGAGCGCCGCGGCGGTGCGGTGCTCCCGCCCGGACAGCTCGGGGTGCGCGTGCAGGTCGCGGTACAGGTCCCGCCAGTGCGCGTCGCGGGTGCCCGCGGTGTCCAGCACCCGGGCGGCGCGGGTCGGGTCGGCGGTCGGGGCGGTGTCCAGGGCCATGCGGCGGGTCCCTCCGGGGTGGGTCGGCGTTCCTCGCCGCACGCTACCCCGCGCGGGTGAGCCGGGCGGGACGTCGGTGTGCCCGGCCGCGCGACGGACCTGCTCCCACCTGCGCCGCGGCACGGGACCCCTTGCCGCGCCCACCTCCCGGGGGCCACGATCGGCCTCATGCGGTACGGGGTCCTGGGGCCTGTGGAGCTCGTGACCGCGGAGGGGGCAGAGCCAGTCCGCGGCTCCCGTCAGCGCGCCCTGCTGGCGGTGCTGCTGGCGCACCGGGGCGCCCTGGTCCCCCGGGAGCGCCTGATCGCCGCGCTGTGGCCGGCGGGTCCCCCGCCCAGCGCCGAGCACACGCTGCACAGCCACGCGTCGCGGATCCGCGCCCTGGTGGGCGCCGACCTGCGCGCGGTCCCGGGCGGCTACCGGCTCGACCCGCAGGACCTCGACGCCGACCGGTTCGACCGCGCCGTCCGCGCCGTGACCCGGGGCGCCGCCGCCCGCGGCTGGCCGGACGCCGGCCGCGCGGCGACCGGGCCCGCCGCCGAGGTGCTCGCCGAGGCCCTCGCCCTGTGGCGCGGACCGGCGTTCGGCACCGAGGCCGACCTGCCGGAGGTGCAGGCCGAGGCCGAGCGCCTCGAGACCGCGCGCCGGAGCGCGCACGAGGCGCTCGCCCGCGCGCTGATCGGCACCGACCCGGAGCGCGCCGCGGAGGCGGCCGAGCGGGCGCTCGACGGCGACCCGTACCGCGAGGGGGCGTGGGCGCTGCTGGTGCGGGCCCGCACCGCCGAGGGCCGCCCGGGCGAGGCCGTGCTGGCGTACCTGCGGGCGGCCGCGGCGCTCGACGAGATCGGGCTGCTGCCCTCGCACGACCTCCGG